>JANXZN010000138.1 GCA_025355545.1 Rhizobacter sp. | reverse complement strand
CGAAGCCGCCGCCGAGATAGGTGACGTGCACGGTGACCGCGTCCTCGCTGACGCCAGCGGCGCGCGCCGCGATCGCCCGCGCGCTGCCGGGCATCTGCGTCGGCACCCAGACCTCGACCCGGCCGTCGGCGACACGCGCGGTGCAGTTGATCGGCTCCATCGTTGCGTGCGCGAGATAAGGCGCGCGGTAGAGCTGCTCGATGCGGCGCGCCGCGCCCTTCGACGCCGCGGCGACATCGCCGACGCTGTGGAACGCAACGCCGCCCTGCGACGCCGCAGCCTCGCGCGCGGCACGCTCGAGCGCATCGACGATCGCTGCGCTCGCCAGCACGCCGGCCGGCGGCGCGCGCCACTCGACCTGCAGCGCCTGCGCGCCCTGCCTCGCATGCCAGCTGCTGCGGCCGACGACCGCGACCGCGCCGGTCGAGCCGGCGAAGGAGCCGAGCCGCACGACGCGCTCGACGCCGGGCAGCTTCATCGCCGCGTCGGCATTCACGGCGCCGGCGCTGCCGCCCAGCATCGGGCAGTGGCGCACCATCGCATAGACCTGGCCGGGCAGCCGCACGTCGAGGCCGAACTGCGCCGTGCCGTCGATCTTGGCCTGCAGGTCGATGCGCGGCGCTTTGGTTCCGATCAGCGTCCAGTCCTTCGCTGCCTTCAGGCTCACGTCGCCGGGCCGCGCGGCCGCCGCGGCCTTCGCGAACAGGCCGTAGTGGCCCTGCGGGCCCGAGGCATGGCTGATCACGCCGTTCTTCACGCTCAGCTCGGCCAGCGGCAGCTTCCATTCGAGCGAGGCCGCACCGAGCAGCTGCGCGCGCGCGGTCGCCGCGGCCAGGCGCAGCACGTCCCACGCATCGGCCACCGTCGACGAGCCGCCGGTCGCGCTGATGCCGAGCTCGCGCGCGAGCTTGGCAACGATCCATTGCCCGCTGCGAACCGTGCGCGTCTCGTGGCCGGGCTCGGCGTCGCTCGGGTGGAACGGCAGGCTGGCGACGAACATCGCGACGTTGCCGTAGATCTTGTCGGGGCCGGCCTGCTCCAGCCGGACCTTGGCGAGCGAGACGTCGAGCTCCTCGGCGACCAGCATCGCCAGCGCGGTGTGCACGCCCTGGCCCATCTCGCTGCGGTGCATCGCCAGGATCACCGCGCCGTCGGCGCCGATCTTGATCCAGCCGTTCAGGCCGACCTCGTCGGCGACGACGGGTTGGGTGTCGGTGCGGCCCTGCCGGCTGCGCGGCGGCAACACGCCCCAGCCGACGACCAGCGCGGCCGCGGCCCCGAGCCCGCTCAGGACCAGTGCGCGGCGCCTCATGACAGCCCCTCGCTCGACGAGTACGTCGACCGATCCCCCGTGGGGATGCAGGCCGGCTTGGGAGCGGCCCGGCGCTCGGCCCGCCTCATGACAGCCCCTCGCTCGACGGGTACGCCGACCGATCCCCCGTGGGGATGCAGGCCGGCTTGGGAGCGGCCCGGCGCTCGGCCCGCCTCATGCCTTGGCCCGCATCTTCGGCAGCGCCGGCCGCAGCGTCGCCGCGGCGCTCTTGATCGCCGCGCGGATGCGCGGATAGGTGCCGCAGCGGCAGATGTTGGTAATGCCTGCGTCGATGTCGGCGTCGCTCGGGTCGGGGTTCTTCGCCAGCAGCGCGGCCGTGGCCATCAGCATGCCGCTCTGGCAGTAGCCGCATTGCGGCACCTGGTGCGCGATCCACGCGGTCTGCAGCGGGTGCGGCTGCGCGGCGCTGCCGATCGCCTCGATCGTGACGATGCGCTTGCCCGCCACGCTGGCCAGCGGCGTGACGCAGGAGCGCACGGCCTGGCCGTCGACCTGCACCGTGCAGGCGCCGCAGGCCGCAACGCCGCAGCCGAACTTGGTGCCCGTCAGGTTCAGCACATCGCGCAGCGCCCACAGCAGCGGCATCGCGGGGTCGACCGCCGCATCGGCCAACGTGCGGGTCTGGCCGTTGATGGAAAGTTCCACGCCGTCTCCTGATCGTTCGGGGCACACCGATTCTGCGGCATTTCGCCGGGCCATCGAGACGGGGCTCGGGCGTCGGCGTGCGCCGCGAAGTCAGGCGTGCAGCTCGACCTCGGCCTCGATCTCGACCGGGATGTCGTACGGCAACTCGGCCATGCCCACCGCGCTGCGCGAATGGGCGCCGACCTGCGCGCCGAACAGCTCGATGACCAGGTCCGAGAAGCCGTTGATGACGCTGGGTTGCCGGTTGAAGCCGGGCGCGGAGTTGACCATGCCGAACACCCGGCTCCATGCGGCGATGCGATCGAGATCGCCGAGCGCGCGCTCCAGGCTGCCGAGGATGGCCAGCGCCGTCAGGCGTGCAGCCGCGTAGCCCTGCTCGACGGTCAGGTCCCGCCCGAGCTTGCCGAGCGGTGCGGCGATCGAGCCGTCGGGGTTCGTCGGCCCGTGCCCGGAGATGAAGGCGCGCGTGCCGACCACGCGCACGAACTGGAACGGCAGCACCACGCCGGGCGGTGCCTTGATCGGTTCGGGCAGCACCAGGTTCAGGCCCGCGAGCCGCTGCGCCACAGTCGCCATCTTGCTTACCTCGTCGTCGATTGGATCTCGGGCGCGCTAGAAGCGCGAACGAAACAGCAGCCACGACAGGTACACGATCAGCAGCGCGATGACCGGCAGGATCACGAACACCGCCTTGCGTGCACCGCCGACGAGGCTGGCGCCGCGGTCCTGGAGCAGCTCGGCCTTGTGCTGGATTCGCTCGGCGCGCTCGGCCTGCGTCTGGAACACGGCGAACTGCTGCCGCTGCAGCGCCAGGGCTTCCTGCTGGCGCTCGAGTTGCAGCTTCTGCCCGTCCCTGATCTCTTCGAGCAACTGCACGAGCCGGGGCGATTCGTCGGTGGTGTTCATGATTTGCAAGGCATCGGATGGTTCGACGGCGGCCCGCCTGTGGCATGCTGGCAAGTCGGGCCGCGCAGATCATCGTACGCCGGCAAGCCCCGCTCGTGGCGGCCTCGTCGAGGTTCATCGGAGCGACCCATCAACGGAGGAACCCATGAAGACCGAACTCTTCTATCTGCTGCTGACGGTCATCCTGACCGGCGTCCTGTGGATTCCCGTGGTGATCGGCTACGCGTCTTCGCGCGGGCCCCTGACGCCGGCCGCCTACAAGGTGGCGCCGACGACGACGCTGCCCGACTGGGTCAATCGCGCCAACCGGGCGCACCTGAACGCGGTCGAAAACATCGCGCCGTTCGCGGCGGTCGTGCTGATCGCCCACGCGACCGGAGTGTCCAGCGCAGTCACCGTGGCCTGCGCGGCGGTCTACTTCTATGCGCGGCTGGCTCATGCGGTGATCCACATCAGCGGCTTCGGGCGGCTGATGGCGCGGACCGTGGCGTTCACCGTCGCCTGGCTCGCGTTCATCACGTATGCGGTGGTCGTGCTGCTGCGCGCGGTGTGAGCGCGGCCGCGGCACGCTCAGCGCCTGATGAAGTAGGGAATCGCGACCAGCGCCACGCCGGCGCCGACCAGCAGCGCAAGGTTCGAGATGAAGTACGGCAGCACCATCAGCGCCACGCCGCACGCCAGCGGAACGATCGCGTTCTGCTTCTTGCCGTAGACGAAGAAGCCGAGCCCGACGGCGCCGAACACGACGCCCCACAGCAGCGATGCGGTGTTCAACCGTGCGCCTCGAACCGGTGCGTCCGCTGCTCGAGAAAACCGGGCGCCGCGTAGAACGGCTGGCTGTCCAGATGGGACTTGACGCGAATCGCGGGGTTGACGGTTTGCATCGGGGCTCTCGCGGCGACGACCAGGCTCGGGGGTTCGGGAGGCAGGCCGCTCCAGTATGGCCCGAGGGCGGCGCCGGGTCGGCAGACGGCAGCGTGACGCGCAGGCCGACGACCTCGCCTCCCCACAGCAGCTTCTCGAGGAACTCGGGATCGACCGCCGGCGCCTGTTCGCGTTCGTCCTCGTCGACGAAGACGTGGAGGTGAGTTTCGTCGGGCGGCAACGTGACGAAGATCTTCCCCCTGACGCGAAACGACCAGAAGGCGTGATGCGGTTCTTCGGTCACCTCCGGCAGCGCGAGCGCACGGCGACGGACCTGGGCGATGTTCATTGCTCGCAGGCGCAGACGAGGAAGCCCGCATGCTTCGCGACCTTGTCGTACAGAAGCCGCCCGGCGGCGTTCGACTCGTGCGTTTGCCGGTAGACGCGGCGCACGCCCGCCGCCCGCGCCTGCTCGTACACACCCAGGATCAGCGCCTTGCCGACCCCGCGCCCCCGCTCGGACGGCGCGGTAAACAGCTCCTGCAGGTAACAGGTGAGTTCGATGCGCGTGGTGCTGCGACGAAAGAGGTAGTGGGTCAGGGCCAGCAACTTGCCTTCGGACGCTGCCACCAGCGCGAAGACCGGCTCGTCGTGATCGAAGAAACGTTGCCAGGTGAGCTGCGTGATCCCGGCGGAAAGCGCCGTCTCGTCCTTGCGGCCATAGAAAGCGTTTCCTCTCAAGAAACAGTAACGGGGGCTGGGTCTTCATGCCGGCACTGAGGACAGTTTGATCTCGAAGCCGAGCGCGGCGGCGCGGCGTTTCAGTGCGGCGACGCTGCGCTGGTGCTGCTGCTCTTCGTAGTGCTGTT
>JANXZN010000135.1 GCA_025355545.1 Rhizobacter sp. | reverse complement strand
TGTAAGGTTGCATTCGCGTGTGTCAACACGATTGGCCTCTTGAGCAGCGCTACCTATATTGAGTGATGCCCGAGCAGCCCGAGCGTCTTTCAGAGGCGAGTAGCCCGGCGCGTCCCGCGTTTTGCGGCAACTCCATTGGGGTTCGCGTTGATGGTAGCGCGCAGATCACGCAGATCGTTCAGTGCCTCGACATTGACACGGCTTCGCCACATGCCGGCCGGCGATGCGCTCGGGCTGCTTGCCACGCACGTCAAGCTTGACCCAACGTACCTGCCTGTCAAGGACGATCACAGCCGCCGCTGGCACGCGAGTACCGCGCTGGGTGAGTTCGAGATCCTGACCACTGGGCCCAAGTGGTACGACACGCGAGCGCGCGCTGGCGGTGGCGGTGCCATCGACCTGGCGATACACGTGCTCGGCTTGTCATTCGTCGATGCGGTCAAGCGCCTGACGGCAAGGTAAGGTCAGCATGGTTCAGATCGTTCGCAAGGCAACACTGCCAGATCCGTCTGAGGTGATCGAGCGCATGGCGCCGGCGGCGGCGCAGGCGCACGCCATACCGCTGCGCGAGCCAAGGCCAGCGGGCTTCCCTCTTCTGTTCACGGCACAGTGGCAGCTGATCGAGCCGGCGGTTGCGTTCCTGCATGAGCACTTCGTGCAGCGTGCGCACACGGCCGACACGCTCAGGACCTACGCGGAGGTCCTCTACGACTGGTTCGAGACGCTCGAGCAGAACGCCATCCGGTGGAACGACGCCGACGCCGTCGACTTGGTGGCCTATCGCAACCGCATGTTGACGCAGCCGAGTGCCCACACCGGCAGACCGTATCGCATCTCGACCATCAACCATCGCGTACGCGGCGTGCTGCGGTTCTACGAGTGGGCTGTGCGTACGCATTGGCTGCAGGCTTCAACTTTGGCTGGCACACCCCGCAACTTCGCGGTGACGAGACAGTCGCGACCTGTCCGGGCCGATGCGGCACGCTCGACCGAGCAGAGCCTCTTCGTGCTGCGGCAGTTCGAGTCGTTGCCACGTCCACTCATATCCGAGCAGGCGTGCGAGCTGCTGGCCACGTTGCCGCCACCGTACGACCTGATGGCGCGCTGGCAGCTCTACACGGGGCTGCGCGTCAGCGAACTGCTGCGCCTGCGCGTCCAGGGCGTCACGAAGCGATCTTCATCGGCGGCATCGCATCACACGATCGACGTGATGCGCAAGGGCCGCAAGCCCGGCTACGTGATCGCGCCGGCGAGCCTGCTCGACGAGACGGCGGCATATCTGTCCGGGTATCGGCGCGCCTGGTTGCTGCGCGCGCACCGCAGAGGTCGTTCCGCCGAGCCCGCTGCGTTGTTCGTCAACGCGCGCGGCTCGCCCGCCGGCAAGAACGCCTATCAGCGCGTCATCAGCCGAGCTGGCCAAGCCTGTGGGTTCAAGGCGACCACGCACCTGCTGCGAGCGACCTTCGCTTGCATGCTGCTGGCCCGGCTGGAGCGGCTGGCCAGCGAGGGCGTCGCGATCAACCCGCTGATGGTGGTCAAGGTGCTCATGGGGCACGAGCGCATCGAGACCACCGACCGCTACCTGCGCGCCATTGCCGTGGACGCGGGCACGCTCAAGGGGGTTCTGGACACGCTGCTGTCGGCAGCGCATTGACCATGGCTTCGCGTCGCCGACCGATGTCCCGCGAGTTTGCAAGCAGCGCTGATGTCGTTGATGTCGGTGCGTCGTCCACTCGCTACGAGGCACCTCGTCTGGTGCGTCGAACCGTCGTCGACTTCGGCTCGCTCGGCCTGCCCGCGGACGTGCGGCCCGCGTTGGCCAAGGCCTTCTGGTGCCACTTCGGCGCGATGGCCGAACGCTGCATCCCCGTGCGATGGCACTACGTCAAGGTCTTCGACCGCTTCGCTCGGGAGTCCGGCGCGATCACGAGCCTAGCCGACGTTCACGGCGGCATGCTCCTGCGCTATGTCGAGTGGTTGAACGCCCAGTGCAGGCCCGATGGCCAACCATGGACCAAGTCGAGCCGGGCGAGCGCGTACACCATCCTGCGCAAGCTGCTGCAGTGGATCGAGCGCTGCCGGCCCGGCGTCATCGCCAGCGTCGAGTACCCCTTCAACCCGTTCCCGTGGCGCAACCGCGATGGCCGTTCACGCAGCAAGATGCCTGCGGGCGAACTGCGAGCGCTCCTGCGGGCCTGCGAAGCAGACATCGCTCGCATACGCGCCGGCCGTGAGGCAGCCGCGGTGCAGCGCGTTGCCGACGCCGACAAGCCAGGAACCCTTGGCTGGTTGCTCGAACACATCGATCGGCGATGCGGCGGCATCGTTCCCACCGCGCGCGAACTCTCAAGGGCCGGGCAGCACCCGGTCAACAGAGCCTTGCACAAGTTCGGTGGCGTGAGGCAGGTCGAGCCTTGTCTGTACCCGCGCGGTGAGTCGCTGTTGCCGTACTACCTCGCCATCATGATCCACGCGGCCGGCAACCCCGATCCGATCGCCGAACTCGGCCGCGACTGCCTGCAGTCCTTGCCGTTGCTCGACGATCGTCAGGCGCTCGTGTGGTTCAAGGCACGCGCCAACAGCATGCAGCGACGTACGTTCAGCAGCGCCGATCGCTTCGAGCCGCCGGCACTCGTCAAGGAGATCCTCGCTTGGAACGAACAGCTGCGACCATTGGCTCCCGCTAACGTCCGCAACCGGCTGTTCCTCTACAAGGCTCTCCGCGGCGTGACGGCGCTCACCAGCAGCGCCGTCAAGCAGATGGTCAAGCCCTTCTGCGAGCGGCACGGCCTGCCGAGGTTCTCCCTCGTGTCGATCCGTCCCGGCGTGCTCACGAGCTTCTACCGCGCCTCGGGCGATCTGCGTCGTGTCAAGGCCGTCGCCAACCACGCGCACTTGTCCACCACCGTGCGCTATGTCCAGACGCCCGAGGTCGAGGCGCAGCATCGCACGCGCATCGCGGCCCTGCAGCAAGCCTTCATTGGGCACATCGAACAGGCCGGCCCAGGCAACGCATGCGGGCGTAGTACCTCGAAGCCGACGGGCAACGGTTCAGCCGTGCCCGCCGGGGAACTCGTGTCGATGTTCGGCTTCGGCTGCAAGGATCCGTTTGCCGGTGCTTTTGCCGGGACGCGGCCGGGCGAGCTTTGCACCAACTTCATGGGCTGCTTCACCTGTCCGAACGCCATCATCACGCCAGATCCGTCGACGCTGGCGCGGCTGCTCCAGGCACGCGACCACATACGGGCGGCCGCTGCAGTGCTGCCCCCGGCGCGCTGGCAGGCCTTCTACGCCCCGCAGCTGTGCATCCTGGAGGAGGACATCCTTCCGCGCTTTTCCAGCCACGAGCTCGCGGCCGCGCGTCCCTTGATGGCGCAGTTGCCGCCGCTGCCCGATCTTCGATGAGGTCCGCCCCGGTGCGCGCTGCGGCAGGCCTTCAGATCGGCAGTCGGACCCCGAAGGGCCGAGCTGGCTCACTTGCGCCCGATGATCGAGCGTGGTTCCTTGACTCGCGTTGGCACGACCCGGTCTGGATCTTCAAGCCGACGAACGCTCTCGAAGAAGCCAAGCCGGTGCGAGTCGACTGGCGCTTCAAGCTCCCGAGCGGCCACGTCTTCGTGGAGCCTCGATATGCACCGCTACTGCACAGCAGCAAGCAGCTCATCGCGCTTATCCGCAGCCGCTCGCTGAGTACCGGCCTGGCGCAGCGCGCAAGCACGGCTGCCGGCTACTTCATGTACCTGCGCGAGCTTGTGCGCTGGATGGATCAGGCCGGCTTCACGCGCTTCGCCGATCTCGACGCGACGGCACTGCTGCAGTTTCAGCGCTCGCTCGCCCAGCGCCCCGGAACGAGACGCGACGCACTCGCCCCCGCGACGGTGCAGAAGTACCTCTACCTGCTCACTTACCTCCATCGCTTTCGCGACGAGCTCGACGACGGACTGCGCATCGACCCCTTCCCCGGCCGCAGCCACGGCGAGGTCGCCGGCGTGCGCGACGTGGACATCCGCCGCTGGCCGTATACCCCGCAGGCCGTGGCGGTAGCTCTGATCCAAGGCGCCATCGGCTTGGTGAACCACGGTGCAGCCCCGATCCTGCAAGCCAGGGACGTCTACGCGCAGGCCATGTTTGCCGCCAACCAGCGTGGTTACCTCATCGATGCCTGCACGAACGCGGCAACGCGCGCGTTGCAACACGCACGCATCGAGGTGCCTGGTCAGCCGCGGCCGATCCTGACGGTCGATGACCTCGCGTTGTCGATCGACATGCTCTACGCGGCATGCTTTGTCGTCATCTCCTACCTCGTCGGGCCGCGGTCGAGCGAGATCCTGCACCTCGAGGCCGGCTGCGTGCAGCGTCGTGCCGGCACCGCGGCCCACGACGAGGTCACCGTGATCGTCGGCGCCATCTTCAAGCGCCAGCCCGAATACACCGGGCGGCCACACGAGTGGGTTGCGCCGCCCCCGGCTCTCGCCGCCATCGCCGTTCTCGAAGCCTTGTCGGCCGGGCATCGCGCCCAGGCAGGTCGCCCCCAGTTATGGCTGCGCCGTCGGCAGACTCCGGGTGCCACCGAGTGGCAACGGCCATGTCCCGGTGCACTGGGCATCCCGTCGGCCATGCGCATGCGCTCGTTGCTGCAACGCTTCGCGGCCTGGCTCGGGTTGCCACAGCATGAGGGCAAGGCGTGGCGGCTGTCGACCCATCAGGGTCGCAAGACCTTTGCGCGGTTTGCCGCGCTGCGCGACGGGTCGGCGCTGCTCGCCCTTGCACAACATCTGGGCCACCGCGAACGGGCCGTGACCGACTACGGCTACGCCGGCTCCGACTACCGTCTCAATCAGGAGATCGAGGTCGAGATCCTCGAACAGTCAGCCGCGGCCTGGGAGCACATGCTCGCCGCGCCCGGCCTGGGTGGGCGCGCCGGCGCCGAGATCATGGCCAAGCGCCCACGCTTTCGGGGTGCTCGGCTCAAGCAGGACATCAAGAGCTACGCCCGCTTGCTGGTGGACGCCGGCCTCGTGCTCGGGGTCTGCGACTGGGGGTTCTGCGTCTACCGAGAAGAGCACAGTGCCTGCCTGGGCAACGCGATCGGGCCCAACCCCGCGCGCCGAGAGCCATCGGCCTGCGCGCGCTGCAAGAACTTCGCGGTCTCGGATCAGCATCGGCCCTACTGGGTCGAGCAGGTCCGCCGGCATGAGGCGCTGCTCGACGAGCCCGCGCTGCCGTTGCAGACGCTGCGCATCGCGCGCGAGCGGCTCGACGAAGCACGCTCGCTCATCCGTGCGATCGATGTAACCAGCAAGGAGGCCAGAGATGGCGCGCGCAACCGCTGATCTCGCGGCCCGCACGCCCGCGCAGCGGCTTCGTGACGCGCTGCAAGAACTCGCCTCGAGCGACGCCGCCGAGGTGCCGACCGCCACGGCGCTTTGCGAACTCGCGGGCGTTTCGCGCAACGCGCTGTACCGGTACCACACCGATGTCCTGCACGAGCTTCACAAGCTGCAGCATCGGCGGCATCGCAACCCGGCCAAGACCGACCAGACCTTGCAGCGGCTACGCGACGAGAACGATGAACTGCAATCCTGGGTGAGCAAGCTCGCCGCCCTTGTGGACCACTACTTCGCGGCTTGGCAGGAGGCGAGTTCAGTGCTGCAGCGACGCGAACGCGAACTCGCCGAGTTGCATCGCAGCGTCAAGCCCAAGTTGGTCGCGCTGCGCAAGTAACGACAGCGCATCAACCGCAGCACTTTGCCTGCTGCTGCGCCGGCGGGCACGGTAGGCACACCTGTCGAGCACACGCGGTCCTCCGCGGCGCTGCAACGTCTAGCGGCTCGTCGCACCGCCCGGCCCGTCGGCGACCCTGACGAACACAGTCGAGCAATACACCTGTTGACACCTGCCCCGGGTGAACACCGCGGAATCAACATAAAGGATGGTTGTGCGCCAGGATGACCGCAGCGGCATTGAGCTGCAGGGCTTCCTTGACGACTTCGCGGGGGTACACCGAGGTTTGCGTCACCGTGCCGCGGAACAGCTCCACGAAGTCGATCAACGCATGCTGCGCGTCGAGGAACATCACCGCGAAGACCTCGAAGACGTGGCCGCCGAGCTGCAGCTGCAGGTATTGCTTGACCTTGTCGGGCGCGTCGAACACCGGGCGTTCGGCGAGCTGCTGCACCAGCGCGCGCCGCGCGAGTTCGATCACCGCCGCGATCTCGGCGCGCTTGGCCGGCCCCAGACCCTTGATGGTTTTCAGGTCGTCCGCCTGCGCATGCAGCAGACCCTGGATGCCGCCGAAGCGGTCGAGCATCTGCTGCGCGAGCTGCAGCACCGAGATGCCCTTCAGGCCGGTGCGCAGCAACAGCGCGATCAGCTCGGCATCGGCCAGCGCACCGGCGCCGTTGGCGAGCAGCTTCTCGCGCGGGCGGGCGTCGGCGGGGATGTCCTTGAGCACCACGATGATGTCGATTCAGGGGCTTTGCGGCCGGCACGTAAAATCGCCCCAGTCTATCGGCTTCAAAGCTGTCTTGACCGCTCCAAACTGCCGCTGTGCGGCAGCCACCCCCCGAGGGGGCAAGAAAGCTTGGGAGCGGCCCGGCGCTTTCTTATCAGGATTTCGCTTGAACCAAGTCCAACCGGGGTCGTTCCTGACCCTGCACTACCGCCTGTCGGGGCCGGACGGCACCGATCTCATCAACACTTTCGACGCCAAGCCGGCGACCTTGTCGCTGGGCACCGGCGAGCTCGCGCCCGCGATCGAAGCGCGCCTGCTCGGGCTGGCGGAGGGCACGCGGCGCTCGTTCGAACTCGCCGCCGGCGAGGCCTTCGGCGAGCGCAACCCGGAGCTCCTGCAGCGCGTGAAGCGCTCGCTGCTGGGCGAGCTCGGCGACCCGGACGAGCGCTACAGCGTCGGCGACGTGGTCCGGTTCCCAACGCCGGACGGCTCGGGCGCCTACGCCGGCGTGTTGCGCGAGGTCGATGGCGAGGTGCTGGTGTTCGACTTCAACCACCCGCTCGCCGGCCGGCCTGTGACCTTCGAAGTCCAGCTGATCGGGGTACTGTGATGCATGCCGACCTGCAAGAGATCGTGCTGGCCGAGCCGCGCGGCTTCTGCGCCGGCGTCGACCGCGCGATCGAGATCGTCGAGCGCGCGCTGAAGAAGTTCGGTGCGCCGATCTACGTGCGCCACGAGATCGTGCACAACACCTACGTCGTGGGCGACCTGAAGGCCAAGGGCGCGATCTTCATCGAGGACCTGGCCGAAGTGCCGCCGGGCGCGACGCTGGTGTTCAGCGCCCATGGCGTGTCGCAGCAGGTGCGGCGCGAGGCTGCGCAGCGCGGCTTCAGCGTGTTCGACGCGACCTGCCCGCTGGTCACCAAGGTGCACGTCGAGGTCGCGAAGCTGCACCGGCTCGGCTACGACTTCATCATGATCGGCCACAAGGGCCACCCCGAGGTCGAGGGCACGATGGGGCAGCTGACCGAGGGCATCTACCTCGTCGAGGACGTGGCCGATGTTGCGACCCTGCAGGTCGCGCAGGCGACCAAGCTCGCGGTCGTGACGCAGACTACGCTGTCGGTCGACGACGCGGCCGAGATCCTCGCGGCGGTGAAGCGGCGTTTTCCGGAGGTGCGCGAGCCCAAGCAGCAGGACATCTGCTACGCCACGCAGAACCGCCAGGACGCGGTCAAGGTGCTGGCGCCGACCGTCGATGTGGTGATCGTCGTCGGCAGCCCGACCAGCTCGAACAGCAACCGGCTGCGCGAACTGGCGCAGCGCCTGGGCACCGACGCCTACATGGTCGATGCGCCCGACGATCTGAAGCCCGAGTGGTTCGAGGGCAAGCTGCGTGTCGGCCTGACCGCGGGCGCCTCGGCGCCGGACATCCTGGTTCAGCAGGTGATCGCGCGGCTGCGTGCGCTGGGCGCGGTGTCGGTGCGCAAACTCGCCGGCGTCGAAGAGACGACCCACTTCCCGCTGCCGATGGGTCTGGGCGACAAGGCGATGGGCGAGGCGCCCGAGGGCTGAACGGCGCCCCTCGACGAACGACTACGTTCGTCGGTCCCCCAAGGGAATGCGGGCCGGCTTGGGACGGCCCGGCACTCGGCCCTTCAGCGCCGCGTCGGCCGGTGGAAGGTCACCACCTGCGGCGCCGCGTGCGCGGCCTTCGCCGGCGCATGGTCGCAGCCGTCGCAGCCGCAGCCCGACGGCACGGTCGCGGCCTTGCGCATCTTCAGCTCGAGCGATGCCGGAAGCGGCAGCTTCAGCAGCGAGGTGGCAATGCCGCGCCGCGCCGCGGCGGGCATCAGCGTCCAGGCGGCGTAGACGGCGCAGCCCACCACGAGCAGTGCGACGATGAGGGTCTGCATGGTTCAACCGCCTCCGAGCGCTACGGTGACGCGGTAGGTCACGAACGCCGCCGCGTAGGCTAGCACGAACAGGTACGCCGCCATCAGTATCGGGTAGCGCCATGAGTTGGTCTCGCGCTTCACGATCACCAGTGTCGAGATGCATTGCGGCGCGAACACGTACCAGGCGAGCAACGAGTAACCGGTCGCGAGCGACCAGCCCTTCGCGATCACCGGCGACAGCGCATCGGCCACTTCGCCGCCCGCGGCCGACATCGAATACACCGTGCCGAGTGCGCCGACCGCGACCTCGCGCGCCGCCAGCCCGGGCACCAGCGCGATCGAGATCTGCCAGTTGAAGCCGATCGGCGCGAACACGTGCTGCAGCGCCTGGCCGAGCCAGCCGGCGATGCTGTACTGGATCGCCGGGCCGGTCGCTCCCGCCGGCGGCGTCGGGTAGCTCGACAGGAACCACAGCACCACCATTAGCGCGAAGATGATGCCGCCGACGCGCGCCAGAAAGATGTCGGCGCGTTCCCACAGCCCGAGCGCGAGATTGCGCAACCCCGGCGCGCGGTACGGCGGCAGCTCGAGCATCAGCGGCTGGTAGCGGCTCTTGATCCAGATGCGCTTGAAGAGCCACGCCACCGCCATCGCCGAGACGACGCCGGCGACGTACAGGCCGAACAGCGTGAGCCCGCGCAGGTTGAACAGCCCGACGCTGCGGTTCGGCACGAACGCGCCGATCAGCAACGCGTAGACCGGCAGGCGCGCCGAGCAGGTCATCAGCGGCGCGATCATGATGGTCGCGAGGCGGTCCTTCCAGTTCGCGATCGTGCGCGTCGCCATGATGCCGGGGATCGCGCAGGCGAAGCTCGACAGCAGCGGGATGAACGCGCGCCCCGACAGCCCGACCTTGCCCATCAGGTTGTCGAGCAGGAACGCGGCACGCGGCAGGTAGCCCGAGTCTTCGAGGATCAGGATGAAAAAGAACAGGATCAGGATCTGCGGCAGGAACACGATCACGCTGCCGACGCCGGCGATCACGCCGTCGACCAGCAGCGAACGCAGCGGCCCCTCGGCCAAGTGCGCGGTGGTCTGCTCGCCCAGCCAGGCCATCGCCGCCCTGATCGCGTCCATCGGCACGTTGGCCCACGAGAACACGGCCTGGAAGATCAGGAACAGCACGACCGCGAGGATCGCCAGCCCCCACACCGGGTGCATCACGACCGCATCGAGGCGGTGATGGAAGCGCTTGGCCCTCGCGGCCTCGGTCGTGATGCCGGGTTCGACCGAAGTGGCAACAGCGGCCAGGATGCGCCGCACTTCCTTCTGCAGCTCCGCGGGTGAACTCGGTGTGAACGGCGTGCTGCCGGCGATCGGCTGGGGCGGTGCCGCCGCGAACTCGCGCTCCATCAGCGCGAGCAACTGGGCATGGCCGTCGTGCTTGACCGCGATCGTTTCGACCACCGGGCAGCCTAGCTCGGCGCAGAGCTTCGCGACATCGATGTTCAGGCCCTGGGCGCGCGCCATGTCGGCCATGTTCAGCGCCACCATCATCGGGCGGCCGAGGCGCCTGAGCTCGAGCACCAGGCGCAGGTTCATGCGCAGGTTGGTCGCGTCGACCACGGCGACGATCGCGTCGGGCGCGGGCTCAAAGCGGCGCCGGCCTTCGATCACCTCGAGCGTGATCTGCTCGTTGGGCGTGGCCGGCGTCAGGCTGTAGGCGCCGGGCAGGTCGATCACCGAGACGCTGCGGCCGCCCGGCAGGCGGGTCGTGCCGATCTTGCGCTCGACCGTCACGCCGGCGTAGTTGGCGACCTTCTGGCGCGCGCCGGTCAGCAGATTGAACAGCGCGGTCTTGCCGCAATTGGGGTTGCCAACGAGCGCGACGCTCCAGAGCGCGTTCGCATGGGTCGGGTTCAGGGCTTGCGACATGGCACGCTCAGGGCGCCTGGACTTCGACGCATTGCGCCTCGAGCAGACGCAGACCGAACATCGTGTCGCCGATCAGCACCGCCAGCGGCTCGCGCCCGCCTGGGCCGCGCTGCAGCAACCGCACCGGCTCGCCGGGAATGAAGCCGATCTCCGCGAGGCGCCGCAGCGCGACCGCGTCGACATCGGGCGAGGTCGCGACGACGCGGGTTACCGTGGCGTACGCGCCGTTGGGCAGTTCGTTCAGCAGCATGATCGTCGTGAGCGGGCAGGGCAAATGCAGATGCGCATGCAAATGAGATCCTCTCAAGAAACAGTAACGGGGGCTGGGTCTTCATGCCGGCACTGAGGACAGTTTGATCTCGAAGCCGAGCGCGGCGGCGCGGCGTTTCAGTGCGGCGACGCTGCGCTGGTGCTGCTGCTCTTCGTAGTGCTGTT
>JANXZN010000061.1 GCA_025355545.1 Rhizobacter sp. | reverse complement strand
GACAGCATCGGGTCGAGCGTGAAGCTGACGAACAGGCTCACCAGCACCGCCACCGCCACCGTGATGCCGAACGGGAAGAAGAACTTGCCGATGATGCCCTTCATGAACGCCACCGGCACGAACACCGCGCAGATCGCGAAGCTCGTGGCCATCACCGCCAGGCCGATCTCGTCGGTGCCCTCGCGCGCCGCGCGCTTGTGCTCCTTGCCCATGCGGATGTGGCGCACGATGTTCTCGCGCACCACGATCGCGTCGTCGATCAGCAAGCCGATGCACAGGCTCAGCGCCATCATCGTCATGAAGTTCAGGGTGAAGCCGAACGCATAGACCGCGATGAAGGCCGAGATCACCGCGATCGGCAGGGTCAGCCCGGTGATGACGGTGCTGCGCCAGCTGTGCAGGAACAGGAACACGATCGCGATCGTCAGCAGCGCGCCTTCGATCAGCGTGCGCTTCACGCCCGTCAGCGAATCCTTGACCCAGTCGCTGTCGGCGTACACGAGCCGCAGCTCCACGCCCGGCGGCAGCGACTTGCGCAGCTCTTCGGTCGCGGCCTTGATGCCGTCGCCGGTCTCGACGATGTTGGCGTCCTGCTGCTTGTAGACGAAGAACGCGATCGACGGCACGCCGTCGACACGCGCAATCGAATCGGGTTCGCGCTCGCGCTCGACCAGCTCGCCCAGGTCGCCCAGGCGCACCACCAGATTGCCGCGATTCGCGACCACCAGATCGGCGAACCCCTTGGCATCGCGCACCCGGCCCTCGACCCGCACCAGCGCCTCTTCCTTGGCGCTGCTGAGCAGGCCGACGGGCACGTCGGCATTGACCTTCTGCAGCGCTGCCGACACGTCGGCCGGCGTCAGCTGATAGGCGCGCAGGCGTTGCGGGTCGAGGTCGATGCGCACCTGGCGCGTCGTCATGCCGCCGACGTCGACGCGCGCGACGCCGGCGACGCGCTCGACGCGCTTGCGCACCACCTGATCCGCCAGCAGCGACAGCTCGCGCGAGCTGCGGTCGGGCGCGATCAGCGCCAGGTTGACCGTGGGCTGGGCGTTGTCACCGTCGAAGCGCGAAATGTACGGCGCCTTCGCGTCACGCGGGAACGCCGGTTGCAGCGCCGAGACCTTGTCGCGCACGTCCTGCACCGCGCGGCTCATGTCGGCGCCGAGCTGGAACTCGACCACCGTCTCGCTGCGCCCCTCGACGCTGTTCGAGCGGATCATCTTGACCCCGGCGATGCCGTTCAGGCCGAGCTCGATCGGCCGCGTCAGCTCGGTCTCGATCGCCTCGGGCGACGCGCCCGGGTAGCTGACGCTGACGAACACGATCGGCGGCGAGATGTCGGGCAGCCGCTCGACGCGCAGCTGGCCGTACGAGAACAGGCCGAGCACGCACAGCGCGGCCATGATCATGGTCGCGAAGACAGGGTTGTTGATCGAGACGCGGGTGAACCACATGTCAGCTCGCCTTCGACGAAGCGGCGCTCGCGCTCGCGGCCGGCGTGCCCGAGCCGGCGCCCTTGGCGACAATGCGCGCCGGCGCGCCTTCCTTCAGCGTGTCGAAGCGCACCGCCACCACCTGGGTCTCGGGCTTCAGGCCCTGCATCACCTCGACCCGGTGATTGATCTCGTCGCGCCGGCCGGTGATCACCAGGCGTCGCACCAGCGCGCCCTTCTCGACGGTCCAGACGAAGTCCTGCCCGGACGATTGACCGACCGCACCGGCCGGCACCGTGAGGCGCTGCGACGGGTCGTCGAGTGTCACCAGTGCGCTTGCGTACTGGCCGGCGCGAAACACCTCGTCCGGATTGCGCAGCAGCACGACGACGCGGATGCCGCGCGTGCCGGCCTCGGCGGTCGGCGCGATCCGGTCGATGCGCCCTTCGACCGGCGTGCTCGACCCCTCGACGCGCACCGCGAGCTTCTGCCCCGGGCGCAGCATCGAGACCTGGTGCGTGCCGACGACGCCGCCGAGCTCGAGCTCCTTCAGGTCGACCACCGTCATCAGCTCCTGTTCGGCGCTGACCTTCTCGCCCGGCACCACGTTGCGCCGGCCGACCACGCCGCCGATCGGCGCCACCAGCGCGGCCTCGCGGATGCCGAGCACCGAGGTCGCGAGTTGGGCCTGCGCCGACTTGAGCTGCGCGCGCGCCGATTCGAGCGCCGCGCGCGAGCTTTCGAGCGCGTTCGCCGAGATGAACCTCTGGTTCGCCAGGTCGACGTTGGACTGGTGAATGCGCTCGGCCTCGCCCATCCGTGCCTTCGCCGAATCGACGCCGGCGACGCGCTCGGCGGCGCGGCTTTGCAGGTCCGACAGGTCGATCGTGCCGAGCGACTGGCCGACTTTGACGCGGCTGCCTTCGGCCACCGACAGGGTCAGCAGCGTGCCGGCCGCCTTGGCCCGCACGACCGCGGTGCGCGGCGCCATCAGCGGGCCCGAAAACTCGACGCGCTCGGGCATCGCAGCCAGCAGCGGCCGCACCACCTCGGCGGGCGTGAACTCCAGCGTCACCTCGGGCTTCTTGTCCGTGGGGGCGTCGCTGCTCTTGGCACGCGAAACGACTCCCACGGCGACGAGTGCGACGAGTGCGACGAGTGCGACCGTGATCGCGACCCCGCCGCCCACCAGCCACGGCTTGCGCATCGGGCTTGTCCTTTCTTGTGTTGTCCTGATCCCGGGCGAGAGTGTAGGGACGCCCCGCGACGCCGCCACCCCCGAATGCGACAAACTGCAGATTGCGGGGGTCAGGCTGCGGTGGCGCGCGAGCGCCGGTCGCGCGTGGCGGCGCGGGCCGGGGCGGGCGCCATCAAGGGCGCGTCGGCGCCTGCGCGGGGATCGGCGCGGTCGCGACGCGCACGTCGCCGCACTGCGCGCGCTGGCGCAGCGCGTGGTCCATCAGCACCAGCGCCAGCATCGCCTCGGCGATCGGCGTCGCGCGGATGCCGACGCAGGGGTCGTGACGGCCGAAGGTCTCGACCGTCGCGGGCTTGCCCGCGAGGTCGATCGACTGGCGCGGGCTGCGGATCGAACTGGTCGGCTTGATCGCGATGCTGACGGTGATGTCCTGCCCGGTCGAAATGCCGCCGAGCACACCGCCGGCGTTGTTGCTGCGAAAGCCCTCGGGCGTCAGCTCGTCGCCGTGCGTCGTGCCGCGCTGCGCGACGCTGGCGAAACCGGCGCCGATCTCGACGCCCTTCACCGCGTTGATGCCCATCATCGCCTTCGCGATGTCGGCATCGAGCTTGTCGAACAGCGGCTCGCCCAGGCCCACCGGCACGCCGCGCGCCGCAACGAAGATGCGCGCGCCGCAGCTGTCGCCCGCCTTGCGCAACTCGTCCATGTAGGCCTCGAGGCGCGCGATGTCGCTCGCGTTCGCGGCAAAGAACGGATTGTTCTGGATGTGCTCGAACGATTCGAACGGAATGACGATGTCGCCGATCTGCGTCATGTGGCCGACGAAGCTGGTGCCGTATTTCTCGCGCAGCCATTTGCGCGCGACCGCGCCGGCGCCGACCATCGGCGCGGTCAGCCGCGCCGACGCGCGCCCGCCGCCGCGCGGGTCGCGCAGACCGTACTTGTGCAGGTAGGCGTAGTCGGCGTGGCCGGGGCGGAAGGTGTTGAGGATGTTGCCGTAGTCCTTGCTGCGCTGGTCGGTGTTGCGGATCAGCAGGCAGATCGGCGTGCCGGTCGTCAGGCCTTCGAAGACACCCGACAGAATCTCGACCGCATCCGGCTCGTTGCGCTGCGTCACGTGGCGCGAGGTGCCGGGGCGGCGCCGGTCGAGTTCGGGCTGGATGTCGCCCTCCGACAGCGCCAAACCCGGGGGGCAGCCGTCGATCACGCAGCCGATCGCCGGGCCGTGGCTCTCGCCGAAGTTGGTGACGCGGAACAGTTCGCCGAGGGTGCTGCCGGACATCGTTGGGGGCGGGTTACGTTGAAGGCCTCGAGATCGCACGAACCGCGCGATCTTCGGTGAAGGCTCATATTGCCAAGCAATGTGACGCCGGAACCAAAAGCGAACACCGCCCGGAGGCGGTGCTTGCGCGGTGCTCGATTCTAAATCCGCGGCGTCAGGAGGTCTGCTCGTCGCGCGGCTCGTTCTCGACCGGCCAGTCGCGGATGTAGGCCTTCAGCATGCGGTTCTCGAAGTCCTGCCCGTCGACCACGGCCTTCGCGACGTCGTAGAAGGAGATCACGCCCATCAACGTGCGCTGGCTCATCACCGGCATGTAGCGCGCGTGGCGCCCGAGCATCATGCGGCGCACCTCGTCGATCTCGGTCTCGGGGGTGCAGATCAGCGGGTGATCGTCCATCGTGCTGCGCACCAATGTGCCGCCGAGCGCGCCGCCGTTCTTGACGATCGCCTGGATCACCTCGCGGAAGGTCAGCATGCCGGTCAGGTCGCCGTGGTCCATCACGACCAGCGAGCCGATGTCGCGCTCGGACATCGTGGTCACCGCCTCGTGCAGCGCCTGGTCCGGCGACACCGTGAACAGCGTGCCGCCCTTGACGCGGAGAATGTCGCTGACTTTCATGAGGCACTCCCGGAGCGATGGTGTAAGTTCAATATAGCCCACAATGCCCGGCCACAACACCCGCGGAACCCGCAGGCTTGCAAGGGGAGACCACATGCCCGGCCCATCCGACCCCGGCTTCGACACGCTCGTGCTGCATGCGGGCGCGGCGCCCGACCCGAGCACCGGCGCGCGCGCCGTGCCGATCCACCTGACGACCTCGTTCGTGTTCGAGAGCAGCGAGCACGCCGCGTCGCTGTTCAACATGGAGCGCTCCGGCCACGTCTACAGCCGGATCTCGAACCCGACCAACGCGGTGCTCGAGGAGCGCGTCGCCGCGCTCGAAGGCGGTGCCGGCGCGATCGCCACCGCCAGCGGCCAGGCCGCGCTGCACCTGGGCGTCGCGACGCTGGCCGGCGCCGGCGCGCACATCATCGCGTCGAGTGCGCTGTACGGTGGCTCGCACAACCTGTTGCACTACACACTGGCGCGTTTCGGCATCGAGACCACGTTCGTGAAGACTGGCGACATCGATGGCTGGCGCGCTGCGATCCGCCCGACGACGCGGCTGTTGTTCGGCGAGACCCTCGGCAACCCGGGGCTGGACGTACTCGACATTCCGACCGTGGCGGCGCTCGCACACGAGCACGGCCTGCCGCTGATGGTCGACTCGACCTTCACGACACCGTGGCTGATGAAGCCCTTTGACTTTGGGGCCGACCTGCTGTTCCATTCGGCCACCAAGTTCCTGTCGGGCCACGGCACCGTGATCGGCGGCGTGCTCGTCGACAGCGGCCAGTTCGACTGGCAGGCGGCCCATGCGAGGCACGGCCGCTTCGCCGAACTCGTGCAACCTTACGACGGCTTCCACGGCATGGTGTTCAGCGAGGAGAGCACCATCGGCGCATTCCTGCTGCGCGCGCGCCGCGAGGGCTTGCGCGACTTCGGCGCCTGCATGAGCCCGCACACCGCGTGGCTGATCCTGCAGGGCATCGAGACCTTGCCCTTGCGCATGGCGCGGCATGTCGAGAACACGCGCAAGGTGGTGCAGTTCCTGGTCGCGCACGGACAAGTGGCGCGGGTCGGCTACCCCGAGCTCGAATCGCACCCCGACCACGCGCTCGCGAAGCGCCTGCTGCCGCGCGGCTGCGGCTCGGTCTTCAGCTTCGATCTGCGCGGCTCGCGGGCCCAGGGCGTCGCCTTCATCGAGGCGCTGAAACTGTTCTCGCATCTCGCCAACGTCGGCGACTGCCGCTCGCTGGTGATTCACCCGGCCTCGACCACGCACTTCCGCATGGACGACGCGGCGCTCGCGCTGGCCGGCATCAGCGCCGGCACGATCCGCCTGTCGATCGGGCTCGAAGACCCCGACGATCTGATCGACGACCTGAAGCGTGCGCTCAAGGCCGCGGAAAGGGCGGGTGCGTGATGGCACTTGTCGTCAAGACCACCGGGACCGCGACGCCTGCCTACGCCTACACCGGCGGCAAGGCGTTCGACCCGGCGCTGCCCTGCGTCGTGTTCGTGCACGGGGCGCTGAACGACCACAGCGTCTGGACCCTGCTGGCGCGCTGGTTCGCGCACCACGGCCACGGCGTGCTCGCGGTCGACCTGCCCGGCCACGGCCGCAGCGGCGGCGCGCCGCTGGCGAGCGTCGAGGCGCTGGCCGACTGGCTGCTCGCGTTGCTCGACGCGGCCGGCGTGCGGCGCGCCGCGTTCGTCGGCCACAGCATGGGCTCGCTGATCGCGCTCGAGGCAGCCGCGCGCGCGCCGGCGCGTGCCACGCGGCTCGCGATGGTCGGCACCGCCTACCCGATGAAGGTCTCCGAGGCGCTGCTGAACACTGCGCGCGACACGCCGCTGCGCGCGATCGACATGGTCAACGTCTTGTCGCACTCGGGCATCGCCGCCAAGCCCTCGTATCCCGGCCCCGGCGCGTGGCTGCACGGCAGCAGCCGCGCGCTGATGCGGCGCGTGCAGGCGCTCCAGACCGGCGTGAACCTGTTCCACCATGACTTCAGCGTCTGCGACCGCTATGCCGGCGGGCTCGAGGCGGCGGCGAAGCTGCAGTGCCCGGCCAGCCTGGTGCTCGGCGCGCACGACCAGATGACCAGCCCGAAGCAGGCGCGTGCGCTCGCCGACGCGCTGCAGGCGCGTGTCCACAACGTCGCCGCCGGCCACGCGCTGATGAGCGAGGCGCCGGATGCAGTGCTCGCCGCGCTGCGCAGCGCGCTGACCTGAGATCCAAGAAGGAGACCCACGATGAACACCACCGCCAGTGTCGATCTGAAGGCGATCAAGACCTTCGCCGAGTTCTACCCGCTGTACCTGAAGGAGCACAGTGACCGGACCTGCCGGCGCCTGCACTTCGTCGGCTCCAGCCTGAGCGTGGCCTTCCTGGTGCTGCTGGCGACGACCGGCCGGCCCATGTTCGTGCTCGGCGCGCTGCTGTGCGGCTACGGCTTCGCCTGGGTCGGCCACTTCGGGTTCGAGAAGAACCGGCCGGCATCGTTCAAGCGCCCGCTCTACAGCTTCATGGGTGACTGGGTCATGTACAGGGACATCTGGACCGGCAAGATCCCGTTCTGACGCGGCAGCGTCGGCGCCGCGCAACGCGCCGGCGTGCGCCGAGAGCGCAATTGCGCGGCAAGCGGCCTTCGCTCGCTACCATGCGGGGATGGTTGCGTCTGCCGAGCCCCGCGTCACGCATATCGAGCGCCTCGTCGCGGCGATCGACCTCCCGATCGGCCGCTGGAATCGCGATGCCCGGCTCGTGTTCTGCAACGACCACTACATCGCCTGGGCCGGCCGGCCGCGCGAGCAGCTGCTCGGGCGCAGCCTGGAAGCGCTGTTCGGCGAAACCGCCTGGGCCGCCGCGGCGCCGGCGTTTGCGCAGGCGTTCACCGGTCGCACCGTGCGCTACCAGCGCCAGCTGACGCACGGCCCGACGCCGGGGCGCTGGGTCCGCATCCAGGTCTTTCCGGACGCCGACGCGAGCGGCGCCGTCGAAGCCGTGTTCACGATCGCGACCGACATCCACGACGACGTGGTCGCGCGCGAGACGCTGACGGCCACGCAGCGGCGCCTGGACCGCTTCACCGAGAACATCCCCTACCCGCTGACCTACGTCGACCGCGACTTCAGGCTGCGCTTCGTCAACAAGGCGTATTGCGAGGCGACGCGCTCGAAGAGCGAGGACCTGATCGGCAAGCACATCGGCGCCGCGCGCGGCGCACGCCGCTGGGCCGAGCACGAGCCCTACTTCCTGCGTGCGCTGCAGGGCAAGACGGTGCAGTACACGCGCCTCGTGACCACCCTGCCGCAAGGGCCGCGCTGGATGCGCACCAGCTACGTCCCCGACCTGGACGACGCCGGCGCGGTGCTCGGCCTGTACACCGTGACGATCGACGTGCACGAGCTGACGGTGACGCAGGAGAAGCTGAAGCGCCGCGTCGAACGCGACGCGCTGACCGACGTGCTGAGCCGGCGCACGATGATGGACCGGGTCGAGGCCGCGCTCGCCGATGCGCAAGCCCAGCCGGTGGCGCTGTACTTCGTCGACCTCGACGGCTTCAAGGCCGTGAACGACCGGCTCGGCCACCGCGAAGGCGATGCGCTGCTGGTCGCGGTCGGAGCCGCGCTGCAGGCCTCGGTGCGGGCCGAAGACGCGGTCGGCCGCTTCGGCGGCGACGAGTTCCTGGTGATGGCCAACGTGCGCGACGCCGAGGGCGCGCACGCGCTGGCGCTGCACATGGTCGCCGCGGTGCAGTCGGTGGCCGGCAGCGGCCGGCTCGCCGGCGTCGTCAGCGCCAGCATCGGCTACGCGCTGGCGCCGGCCGACGCGCGTCACCCGCTGAACCTGCTGCAACAGGCCGACGACGCGATGTACGCGGCCAAGCGCTTCGGCAAGAACCAGGCGCTGCATTGCCGCAGCATCTCGTTCGAGGCGACGCGCTAGTGTAGTGTTGCATTCTGTTTAGAACTTAAGCGGCTATTCGCTCGGATGACCTTCTGCAGGATGTCGGCAGCGCTCTTGGTCCAGATGAACGGCTTGGGCTTGGTGTTGTGATGGGCGACGTACGCATCAATGGCGG
>JANXZN010000045.1 GCA_025355545.1 Rhizobacter sp. | reverse complement strand
GTCGACGATCTTCTTGTTGAAGCGCTCGCCCGGGATCAGCAGCGGGATGCCCGGCGGGTACGGCGTCAGCAGCGAGGTCGTGATGCGGCCCTCGAGCTCGTCGATCGACACGCGCTCGGTCTTGCGGTGCGCGATGTAGGCAAACGCGTCGCTCGGCTTCATCGCCGGCTGCAGGTCAGACAGGTACATCTCGGTCGTCAGCCGCGCGATATCGCCCTTCGCGTACATCTGGTGAATGCTCTGGCTCAGGTCGCGCAAGCCCATGCGCTCGTAGCGCGGGTGCGCGGCGCAGAACTCGGGCAGGATGCGCCACAGCGGCTGGTTGCGGTCGTAGTCGTCCTTGAACTGCTGCAGCGCGGTCAGCAGCGTGTTCCAGCGGCCCTTCGTGATGCCGATCGTGAACATGATGAAGAACGAGTACAGCCCGGTCTTCTCGACGATCACGCCGTGCTCGGCGAGGAACTTGGTGACGATCGCCGCCGGGATGCCGGTGCCGGCGAACTTGCCCGACATGTCCAGCCCCGGCGTGATGATCGTGCACTTGATAGGGTCGAGCAGGTTGAAGCCCTCGGCCAGATCGCCGAAGCCGTGCCACTTGGCGCCGGCCTTCAGGATCCAGCCCTCGCTGCGGCCGATGCCCTCGTCGGCGATCTTGTCCGGGCCCCAGACCTTGAACCACCAGTCCTTCTTGCCGTAGTCGGCCTCGACCTTGCGCATCGCGCGCCGGAAATCCATCGACTCGGCGATGCTCTCTTCGACCAGTGCGGGGCCGCCGGGCGCTTCCATCATCGCGGCGGCGACATCGCAGCTTGCGATGATCGCGTACTGCGGGCTCGTCGAGCTGTGCATCAGATACGCCTCGTTGAACAAGCTGCGGTCGAGCTTGCGCTGCTGCGAGTCCTGCACCAGCACCTGCGAGGCCTGGCTGATGCCGGCGAGCAGCTTGTGGGTCGACTGTGTCGCGAACACGAGCTGGTCCTTCGGCCGCTTGCGGTTCTTGCCCATCGCGTGGAAGCTGCCGTAGAACTTGTGAAACGCCGCGTGCGGCAGCCAGGCTTCGTCGAAATGCAGGGTGTCGATGTAGCCGTCGAGCGAGTGCTTGATGGTCTCGGTGTTGTAGAGCACACCGTCGTAGGTGCTCTGCGTCAGGGTCAGGATGCGCGGCTTGACCGTCTTCGCGTCGACGCCCTCGAGCAGCGGGTTCGCGGCGATCTTCTTCTTGATCGCCGCCGGCGCGAATTCGCTCTCCGGGATCGGCCCGATGATGCCGTAGTGGTTGCGCGTGGGGCGCAGGAACACCGGCACCGCACCGGTCATGATGATCGCGTGCAGGATCGACTTGTGGCAGTTGCGATCCACCACCACCACGTCGCCCGGCGCGACCGCGTGGTGCCAGACCATCTTGTTCGAGGTGCTGGTGCCGTTGGTGACGAAGAAGCAGTGATCGGCGTTGAAGATGCGCGCCGCGTTGCGCTCGCTCTGCGCGATCGGGCCGGTGTGGTCGAGCAGTTGGCCGAGTTCTTCGACCGAGTTGCAGACGTCGGCGCGCAGCATGTTCTCGCCGAAGAACTGGTGGAACATCCGGCCGATCGGGCTCTTCAGGAACGCGACGCCGCCGGAGTGGCCGGGGCAGTGCCACGAATACGACCCGTCCTGCGCGTAATCGACGAGTGCCTTGAAGAACGGCGGTGCCAGGCCGTCCATGTAGCTGCGCGCTTCGCGGATGATGTGGCGCGCGACGAACTCCGGCGTGTCCTCGAACATGTGGATGAAGCCGTGCAGCTCGCGCAAGATGTCGTTCGGCAGGTGCTGCGAGGTGCGCGTTTCGCCGTACAGGTAGATCGGCACCTCGGAATTCTTGAAGCGCACCTCTTCGATGAACTTGCGCAGGTTCAGCACCACCGGGTCGAGCTCGGGGCCGGGCGTGAACTCCTCGTCGTCGATCGACAGGATGAACGCGCTGGCGCGGCTTTGCTGCTGCGCGAACTGCGACAGGTCGCCGTAGCTGGTCGCGCCCAGCACCTCGAAGCCCTCCTTCTCGATCGCGGATGCGAGCGCGCGGATGCCCAGGCCCGAGGTGTTCTCGGAGCGAAAGTCCTCGTCGATGATGACGATCGGGAAGTTGAAACGCAGCATGGGCGGGGCCTCGGTTGGCGCGGGCGCGGGGCGTGAGGGAAAACGCGAAGCGCGAAGTGTAGGGCCAGTCCGAGGCGCCCGCGTGTGCCGCGGCCCTACACTTGTCGGCGCCCTGCGCGTGAAGGAAATCGCATGGACTTTTCGACGGCCACGTTCTGGTGGGTCGCTGCCGGCATCGCGGTGGCGATCGAGCTGGCGACCGGCACGTTCTACCTGCTGATGATCGCGCTCGGGCTGGGTGCCGGCGCGATCGCGGCGCACGCCGGCCTTGGCGTCAGCGCCCAGGTCATCGTCGCGGCGCTGATCGGCGGTGGCGCGACGGCCTTGTGGCACTGGCGGCGATTCCAGCAGCCGCAGTCGGCGCCGGCGCGCGAGAACCGCGACGTGAACCTCGACATCGGCGAGCGCGTCCACGTCATCGGATGGGGCGCCGACCGCACGGCGCGCGTCCAGTACCGCGGCTCGGCCTGGACCGCGCGCCTCGCGCCGGGCGCTGTGGCTGCGCCCGGCGAACACCTCGTCGCCGCGGTCGAGGGCAACTGGCTCGTGCTCGCTCCGCTCTGATCCATCGTCACAGAACAACGCCTGAAAGAGAACACGCCATGGAAGTCGCCCTCATCATTGCGGTCATCGCCGCCCTCTTCGTCATCCGCACGATCAAGATCGTGCCGCAGCAACACGCCTGGGTCGTCGAAAAGCTCGGCAAGTACGACCGCACGCTGACGCCGGGGCTGAAGTTCGTCGTGCCTTTCATCGAGCGCGTGGCCTACAAGCACTCGCTCAAGGAGGTGCCGCTCGACGTGCCGAGCCAGGTCTGCATCACCAAGGACAACACCCAGCTGCAGGTCGACGGCATCATCTACTTCCAGGTCACCGACCCGATGCGCGCGAGCTACGGCTCGAGCAACTACATCTCGGCGATCACGCAGCTCGCGCAGACGCTGCTGCGATCCGTGATCGGCAAGATGGAACTCGACAAGACCTTCGAGGAACGCGACCACATCAACATGTCGGTGGTCGCCGCGCTCGACGAGGCCGCGAGCAACTGGGGCGTGAAGGTGCTGCGCTACGAGATCAAGGACCTGACGCCGCCGGCCGCGATCCTGCATTCGATGCAGGCGCAGATCACCGCCGAGCGCGAGAAGCGCGCGCTGATCGCGGCCAGCGAGGGCCGCAAGCAGGAGCAGATCAACATCGCCACCGGCGAGCGCGAGGCCTCCATCGCGCGTTCCGAGGGGCAGCGCCAGGCCGAGATCAACAAGGCCCAGGGCGAGGCGGCGGCGATCATCGCCGTTGCCGATGCCACCGCCGAGGCGATCCGCAAGATCGCCGAGGCGATCCGTTCGCCCGGCGGCGAGCAGGCGGTGCAGCTCAAGGTCGCCGAAAAGGCGGTCGAGGCCTACGCGCATCTGGCGCAGAAGAACAACACGATGATCGTGCCCGGCAACATGACCGAGGTGTCGGCGCTGATCGGCACCGCGATGGCGCTGATGAAGGGCAAGGCGCCCGGGGCCGCTTGAGGAGCCGGCACCGCATGGCCTTCAACGTTCTCGGCACCGTGCTCGTGCCCTGCTCCTACGACCCGCTGACCGGCTTCTTCCGCGACGGCTGCTGCAACACGGCCGACGACGACAGCGGCAGCCACGTGGTCTGCGTCAAGATCGACGCCGATTTCCTGGCGTTCTCGGCGCGGCGCGGCAACGACCTCGGGACGCCGCGGCCCGAGCACCGCTTCCGCGGCCTCGCACCGGGCGATCGGTGGTGCCTGTGCGCGCTGCGCTGGCGCGAAGCCTGCGAGGCCGGCGCGGCGCCGGCGGTGGTGCTCGAGTCGACCCATGAACGCGCGCTGGACCACGTCCCGCTCGAGTGGCTGCGCTCGCATGCGCTGCACCCCGTAGGCTAGACTCGCCGCCTCCGGAGAGATGGATGAGCGGTTTAAGTCGCACGCCTGGAAAGCGTGTGAGGGTTAACAGCCCTCCGCGGGTTCGAATCCCGCTCTCTCCGCCACTATTCTCTGTCTGCACAGTGCAATAACGCGCAAGACAGATGCGGCAAGTCAATGATTTGACTGCTGTTCCTCTGTCCTGACACTGCATTGCAGTGCAACCACGTTCGATTGAGGTGCTGCCAGATGCAGCGCTTGCTGGCGGACTGGCAGGCGGGCGGAGAAACATCATGGCTCGCAAGCGCATCCCCTCACGGCTGCACCTTCTGCCGGTGCGCGGTTCAAACCGCCGGCGACGGCGACCGTTCGGACGGGGCTGGACTGCTGTTCCGGGTGCGTGCCGAGTCGGCGTCCTGGGTCCTTCGCTACACCGCGGCGAGCGGCTGCGGGTCGGGACCAGGCAGGCCGCCACCGCCGCGAAGGCCAAGCAGAAGGTGGAGACCCTGACGCTGGCGCGCGCAGCCCGTGAGTATCACGAGCGCGTGGTGGAGCCGACTCGCACCGAGAAGCACGGGGCGCAATGGATCAGCTCGCTGGAGCACCACGTGCCGCCGGATCTGTGGGCCGCGCCGATCACGTCGATCACGGCGCCGCAGGTACTCGACTTCCTGATCGCGCTGCGCAAGCGCATCCCCGGGACCGCCAGGCGCGCCCGTCCGCGGCTCGAGACGGTCTTCGAAGACGCGATCTTCGGCGGCGTGTGCACCACGAACCCCGCCGCGGCGACGCGTCGGAAGCTGCGCGAATCCCAGGGCCGGCACGAGAAGGGCCAGTTCGCTGCGCTTGCCTATCCGGAGGCGCCGGCGTTTCTCCAACGCGTCCGCGACGCGGAGGACCTGTCCGCTCGCTGCCTCGAGTTCGCAGTGCTGACTCATAAGGCAAGCCCCCGGCTATGCCGGGGGACTCGCACAGGTTTGACCGTGTGGAGCGGTCGTGGATGCTTCTTATCCGACCAAGGAAAGGAGCTTCCAAATGAAAGAGTACCAGAGCCTCGCGCACACCCGTT
>JANXZN010000149.1 GCA_025355545.1 Rhizobacter sp. | reverse complement strand
CTCGTACTGCGGAGCAGTTCCCCTCGATCGACCGCTGGGCCGCCTTGGTGCGCTACATCTGCGACCGGATCGTCGGCGTCGGGCCGCCTTTACCGGTGCTGGTCGGTCCTACGCCGACCGGGTAACTCACGTTTTTAGGCTTACTGGCTTCAGACCGCAACCGCGTGCAGGTGGGCGACGCGTCCACCGTTTTCTGGGCCGACGCCCCATCGCAGTTCGACAGCGAGTTCACACTGGCCGATTTTTCGGCGAGACCAAAGACGACCCCGATCGCAGCGTGCGGGCGGTCCAGGCACTGCACCAAGCACTGGCGAGCGGCCAATTGCCCGTGGGCGAGCGCCATGCGCAGTTCTTCGTGCTCGGCCTCGCACCAAATTCTGCGCGCATCAGCGTACGTTTCTGGCTGAATGCGGAGCTCGCCGATTTGGCGCCTCGAATTTGCGCCTGGTTTGGAGACCTCGCAATCACTCACGGTCTTGGAGAGCCTGACTTTCCCATGCTGGTCCCGCTCCTTTCCGCTTCTTGTGCACCCAGCAAGGATCGACCCCGCGGTGACCTTCAGCGCAACCCCACCTTAGCCGGCCAAGTCATTCGCAGCATTTTTTCTGGCTCCGCGTTTCCACTCAGTTGGTTGAATGACTTGGTCGGACGGTGCAGGTCAGAGCAAGCCCGGAAGAGAACCGATGGCAAACCCACGGCGAATGTCTCTCACTACCGGGCCGCGTCGATCAAAGCCATTCTCAACCGATCAATCCGTTTTCACGGTTTCAAAGAAAGAGAGTTCACCGTGGCCCTTGATCCAGAAAACACCAATGTCGCCTACCGGCTTGGGAGGCTGTTTGCCACGTACGAACGAATTCAGGACGACGCCGCAGGCAGAGAGCTCAATAGAACGATTCGCGATGCCTACTTTGGTTCGGCGATGGCAACTCCCGCCTCTGTATTTCCTCGGCTCGAAGTCTTGAACGGCCACCATATGCGCAGTCTCCGAAGAGACAAGCCCGGTTTGCATATAGCGCGCGAAAAGGTGCTTGCTGAAATCGCCTGGGGATTGGATGCCGAGATCGCATTCCCCCGCACATTGCCTTTGCCCGAGCAGGGCCGCTTCGCGCTCGGCTACTACCACCAGCGCCAAGCCTTCTTCACACGCAAAGAAGAAGCCAGCGTCGACAACACCCAACCCGCTCAGGAGACCCGACCATGACGCTTACCGCCCGCTATGACTTCGTCCTGCTGTTCGACGTAAAAGACGGCAACCCCAACGGCGACCCCGATGCCGGCAACATGCCGCGCATCGATGCCGAGACCGGGCACGGCCTCGTGACCGATGTGTCGCTCAAGCGCAAGGTGCGCAACTATGTCGGGCTGGTGAACGACTGCGCGCCGCCTCACGACATCTACATCAAGGAGAAGGGCGTGCTCGAACGCACGCACCGCGCCGCTTATGAAGCCATTGGCGCGACCGGCGAGTTGGCCGGTGAGGCCGGCAAGGACGACAAGAAGAAAGCCAAACGCAAGGGCAGCGAAGACAGTGTTCGCAAAGCGCGCGACTGGATCTGCAAGAACTTCTTCGACGTTCGAACCTTCGGCGCGGTCATGTCGACGGGCGTGAACTGTGGCCAGGTTCGCGGCCCGGTTCAATTGACGTTTGCCCGCTCCATCGACCCCATCGTGGCCAGCGAGCACTCGATCACCCGCATGGCCGTGGCCACCGAAAAGGAAGCGGATGCACAAGACGGCGACAATCGCACCATGGGCCGCAAGCACACCGTGCACTACGGCCTGTACCGCGCGCATGGCTTCGTGTCGGCGTTCCTCGCCAAGCAGACTGGCTTCGGCGCGGATGATCTCGAACTTTTCTTCAAGGCGCTCGAAGACATGTTCGAGCACGACCGATCAGCGGCGCGCGGCCAGATGGCCACGCGCGGCCTGTACGTCTTCAAACACGACAGCGAACTGGGCAACGCACACGCACATTCACTGTTCGACAGGTTGGGTGTGGAACCGAACGATCCCGCCGTACCCGCACGCGACATCAGCGCTTATCGCGTGGTATTCGACGGTCAGCAGGTGAACATGGGGCAGGAGATTCAAGCAGCGCCCGGCGTCAAGCTCGTCCGCCGCTGCTGAGCCCGCGCGACAAAGTGAACCACCAGCTAACTCCATCAACCAAGCTTGGCGCGCAGCTCTGTCATCACGGTGCCCCAGGGGACACGCGCCACCTCGCCGGCGTCGATCTGCCGGACGCTCCGCGCGATCTCTACGCCAGACGCCGCATCGACCTTCTCGCGCGAGTGCACGCCGAGCCACAGCTTGTCGACCAGGTCAGCGCGCTCGTCGGGCGAAAGTTCATGGCCGGGGCCGCAACGATTTCTCGGGGACTGGGCACCATGAACTCCCTGCGGTCAGGTCGACTCGTTCAGGGCCGGCCACGCCAATGACGCGGATCACGTTTTTCGTGAGCGATCGCAACGATGACCACGGTGTCCGTGGTGAGCCGGTATACGAACTGGTACGGGAACCGCTTCAGCCCGAAAGCTCGGGCTCGGCCCCCGACCTTGTGGCCCAAACCGGGCCACTCGCAGAGCAGCCCTGCGACTCGTCGAACCTCTCGGTGCAAGTCAGCAGCCACCGCGGCGCCGGCCTCTTCGATGTAATGGTCGATCGCTTCGTCGAGATCGGCTTCTGCCTCCGGCAGAAGACTCAGTTTCAAGCGCCAGCCTGCCGCAGCTTTTTGTCAATCCGGGCAAAGGCGTCGTCGGCGGGTACCGGTTGGGTGCGCCCGGCATCCATGTCAGAAACTCGGCGCTCGATCTCGGCTTGCCACATCGCGCTCAACGGTAGCGGCGCCACGCTCACAAGCAGGCGCTCGATCAACTCGGCCCGCTCGTCGGGCGAGAGTTTCAAGGCCTCGGCTTCGATGCTTTGCAACGTGGCAGTCATGATTCGTCTCCGCAACGACACCAACTCAGTTTAGCCCCACCACCGCCCAGTGTCATGGAAGAACCCGACCCCCTGCCCCTCTCGGCTCTTCAGCACTGGGCTTACTGCCCACGCCAGTGCGGCCTGATCCACCTCGAGCAGGCGTTCGACGACAACCTGCACACCCAGCGCGGGCACGCGGTGCATGCGTTGGTGGACAAACCCGGGGTCGAAGAGCGCAAGGGCCTGCGCATCGAGCGAGCGTTGCCGCTGTGGAGCGATGTGCTCGGCCTGATCGGCAAGGCCGACGTGGTCGAGTTCGAGCCTGACGGCACGCCGTACCCGGTGGAATACAAGCACGGCTCGCGCGACAAGGCCGCCGACATCGCGGCGTGCGACGACATTCAGCTCGCCGCCCAGGCCCTGTGCCTGCAGAGCATGACGGGCCGCGCGGTGAGCGAGGGCGCGCTGTATTACGCCAGTTCGCGTCGGCGGCGCATCGTGCCGATCACCGACGCGTTGCGCGCGCAAGTTGTCGAGACCGCGCACGCGGTGCGCGCCATGCTCGCCAGCGCCACGCTGCCGCCGCCCACGCAGGACGTGCGGCGCTGCAAGGGGTGCTCGTTGCGCGAGCGCTGCCAGCCCGAGGCGCTGGCCCGGCTGCAGGCGGCCGACTTCAGCCGGGCGCCGTTCGACCCCGATGCCTGAACCGCAGCGCCACGAGCCCACGCATGCAACTGCTCAACACGCTGTACGTCACGCTGCCCGACAGCCGTCTGCGCCTGGACAACGACACCCTGCGCGTCGAAGTGGGCGAAGAAACCCGGCTGCGCATACCGCTGCACCACCTTCAGGCCGTGGTGTGTTTCGGCCACGTGGGCCTGAGTGCACCGCTGATGCACCGGCTCGCCGAAGACGGCGTGGCGCTCGTGCTCCTGGATGCCAACGGCCGCTTCAAGGCACGGCTGGAAGGAGCGGTCACCGGCAACGTGCTGCTGCGCCAGGCCCAGCATCGCGCCGTCGACAACGCCGGCTTCACGCTGGAACTGGCGCGCGCTTTGGTGGCCGGCAAGCTGAAGAATCAGCGCCAGGTGCTGCTGCGCGGCGCGCGCGAAACCAAGCAGGCCGACGACGAAGCCAAGGTTACCCGCGCTGCGCAAGACCTGGCCGCCAGCCTGCGCGCGCTGCCCGCGGCAGCGAGCCTCGACACCTTGCGGGGCATCGAAGGCGAAGCCGCCCGCACCTACTTCGCCGCGCTCAACCTGCTGGTGCGATCCAACCTGCGCGGGCTGTTCAGCATGGACGGCCGCAGCCGCCGCCCGCCGCGTGACCGCATGAATGCGCTGCTGTCGTTTCTGTACTCGATGTGGACCAACGACTGCCGCTCGGCCTGCGAAGCCGCCGGGCTCGACCCGCAGCTCGGCTTCTTGCATGCCGTGCGCCCTGGCCGAGCCGCATTGGCGCTGGATCTGGTGGAAGAGTTCCGTCCCTGGGCCGATCGCCTGGCGCTGAGCCTGATCAACCGCGGCCAGCTGGGTGCGGATGACTTCGAGCTGCGCGAAGGCGGCGCCGTGCTGCTGCAAGGCGATGCGCGCAAGACGGTGGTGGTGGCCTACCAGGAGCGCAAGCAAGATGCGCTCACCCACCCGCTGCTGGCCGAAGCCGTGCCGCTCGGCGTGGTTCCGCTGGTGCAGGCGCGCCTGCTGGCCCGGCACGTGCGCGGCGAAGCCGAGGGCTACCTGCCCTTTGTCGTGAGGTAGAAGCCATGCTCGTCATCGTTTGCTACGACGTCCACACCGAAACGCGCGAAGGCCGCCGCAGGCTGCGGCGTGTCGCCAAGGTATGCGAAGGGACGGGGCAGCGCGTGCAGAAATCGGTGTTCGAATGCCAGGTCACGCTGATGCAACTGGACGACCTGGAGCGCAGGCTGCTGGCCGAGGTGAACCTGGACCAGGACTGCCTGCGTCTGTACCGCGTGCCCGAGACCAAGGGCTGCGAGGTTCGCGAACACGGCAAGTTCAAGGCAACCGACTTCGATGCGCCACTGGTTCTATGATGCTCGACGCGAACCTGAAGTGACCGTCGTGGTCGTGGAAGGTTCGCGCGCCGCATAACGCGTTGACGCCACGATGTTTTTTCTGCCAACCGCTCGACGGGCCGCCGTTTTCTTCCAGCCGGCCGCGAGGTCCGCGCGACACGAGGGAAATCTCCTCTCGGGGCTTCAACTTGCTTTTGTGGAGTCGCGGGCGCCTCACGGCGCGCGCGTGGATTGAAACCCTCTCGGGTTCCGGCGTCCTGCGGCTCGCGCCGGTCGCGCGCGCCTCACGGCGCGCGCGTGGATTGAAACA
>JANXZN010000132.1 GCA_025355545.1 Rhizobacter sp. | reverse complement strand
CGAGACGATTCGGTGCTTCGGGATGTCGAGGTCGAAGTTCTCGTACTGCGGCCAGCCGGCGAAGTATTTGGTCAGGCCGCGGATCGTGATGTGGGTAGAGGGAGCCCCCCGTGCGACGAGTACGTCGGACGGCCCCGCGAGGGGGTGCGGGCCGGCTTGGGGCGGCCCGGCGCTCGGCCCGTCGAAGACCCTGGAGCGGGAGGTAGCCATGTCCGCAGTCAGCAGCGCGCCCGGCCCACGTTCTGGATGCCGGGGCCGGAGGCGACGCGCTTGCCTTTCAGTTCGGCCATCGTCCTGACCGGGCTGTCCCTGGGCACGAGGAACTCCTCGAGCACGTACTTCGCATTGCTCGGATTCGTCGCGAAGATCTTGAACAGCCCGGGCTGCGCGATCTCGCCGATCGCCAGGTTCGCCGAGCCGGTGCCGTTGGCGCTGCCGTCGGAGCGGCCCGAGAGCATCGCCTCCATCACCTGCTGTGCGCCGGCGAACTTGAGCGGCTCGACGTCGAGGCCGGCCTCCTTGAAGTAGCCCTTCTCGATCGCCGCGAAGAACGGCAGCCCGGCCGCGACCGGCCAGTAGCCGACGCGGATCTTCGGCCCGGCCTGCGCGCGCACCCGCGCCGGAGCGCCGATGACGGCAAGCGCGCTGCCGCAGGCGGCGGCGCCGAGCAGGTGGCGGCGCGTGGCGCGGGGGTTGGACGGTGCTTGGCTCATGCGAATCTCGCCGGTGGCGAAAGGACAACGCGAGTCGGGGTCTCAGCGCGGCGGCGCGGCGCTGCCGCCGGCCTGGACGAAGGCACGCCAGCCGCCGAACGCGCTCACGTCGCGCGCGCCGACGAGGGCGTACGCCTCGCAGACGAAGCCGTTCACCCAGCGCCCGTCGGCCAGCTCCAGGCTGCCCAGACCGAGCGGCGGCGGGATCAGTGCAAGGAACGCGCCGACTTCGGCGAGCGGCATTTCCCAGACCTCGACCGCGATCGCCGCGCCGCTCTCGTGGCCCCTGATGCGCATCAGCCCGGGTTTCGGCGGCGTGGTGTCGGGCAGCGCGAACAGGCGGTAGTGCGGCGCGGTCTGTGTCGCCTCGCGCAGGTGCGCGCCGCGTTCGGTGAGCTGGCCGTTCAGCGGCAGGCCGCTCAGGTGCGCGCCGACCACCGCGATCGGCAGCGTCGCCTGGCTGGCGGGCCACGCGGCGAGCGGCTCACGGGCCTGCGCCGCGGCCGGCCGGCCGGTCGCGCCCAGCGGCAGCGCGAGGCTCGCCGCCCAGCGCTGGCCGAAGCGCGCGAGCGCCGCGTCCGCTGCCCCGGGGGCGATGAAGGTCACGCCGACCGGCAGCCCGATTCCGGTGAAGCCGGCCGGCAATGCGAGCGCACACCAGCCCAGCAGGTTGACGAAGTTCGTGTAGGTGCCCAGCAGCGCGTTCATGCCCAGCGGGTCGGCGTCGATGTCGGCATGGGTCGGGTGCGCCGGCGCCGTCGGCACCATCAGCAGGTCGAGCTGCTGCCACAGTGCCGCGGTGTCACGCTGGGCCTCGCGCAGGCGGTACTGGGCCCGGAAGGTGTCGGTCGCGCTGAACCGGTTGGCGGCCTCGATCACGCTGCGCACGGTGGCATCGACCGCGGCCGGGTCGCGCGCCAGCAAGTGCTGCACCACCGTGTGGCGTTCGGCCACCCACGGCCCGCTGTACAGCAGTTCGGCGATGGCCAGCAACGGCTCGAAGTCGACCGGCACGACCGTGTGTCCGAGCGCACGCGCCTGCGCCAGTGCTTGCTCGAAGCAGGCAGCATAGCCGGCGTCGCCACCGAAAACCGGTGTGCCCGGAACACCGATCCGCAGGGTCGGCTTGGGCTGCGCCGCGCCGAGGCGAAACGCGCTGTAGGGGTCGTTCGGGTCCGGCCCTTCGATCAGCGCCAGCACCGTGGCGGCGTCGGCGACGGTCAACGCCAGCACCGAGACGCAATCGACGCTGCGACAGGCCGGCACGATGCCGCTGCTGCCGACGCGCCCCGGCGTCGGCTTGAGCCCGACGATGTTGTTGAAGCCGGCCGGCACGCGGCCCGAGCCGGCGGTGTCGGTGCCGAGCGCGAACGGCACGTCACCGCGCGAGACCACGACCGCCGAGCCGGAACTCGACCCGCCACTGATGCGCTCGGCCGCGAAGGTGCTGCTCGGGCGGCCGTACGGCGAGCGCGCGCCGACGAGGCCGGTTGCGAACTGGTCGAGGTTGGTCTTGCCCATGCAGACCGCACCGGCGGCGATCAGCTTCGCCACCGCATGCGCATGCGTCGGCGGCGTCTGCGCGAACGCCGGGCACGCGGCGGTCGTCGGCACACCGGCGACATCGATGTTGTCCTTCACCGCGAACGGCACGCCGAACAGCGGCATCGCCCGCAAGGCCGCGGCGCGGTTCGGGTGGCACGCGGCGCGCTGCTCCAGTGCGGTGACGCTCGCTTCGATCTCGGCCGGCCCGGACAGCGTGATCCAGGCCTCGCCCGGGCTGTCCCGGTGCAGCCGCTCGCGCAGGGCTTCGAGCAGCCGGCGCGGCGACGCCCCGTCGCGGTAGGCGTGGTGCCAGTCCGGCAGTGTCAGGAGCGAACTCGGGTCCATGCGATCTAATGGTGCACTAATTGGTATACCAATGAGTGCACAGCACAAAGCGTGTCCGCGGCGGGGCCGCGCCTAAGCTGGCCGGACGGTGCGCAGCACCGCGTCGATCAGGAAGGCCTCCCAATGCGCGAGCGCGTCGGCGCTGTCGAGCTGCTCGCCCAGGAAGGCCGACAGCGTGAAGCGGTTCGACAGGTAGAAGTAGCCCATCGACGCGATCATCAGGTACACGTCGCGCGCCGCGACATCGGCGCGGAACAGTTTCTGCCGCACACCGCGCGCCAGCACCTCGCCGAGCACGCTGACCGCCGGCGCCGAGTATTCGCGCGCCCGCAGCGACTTCGCGATGTGCTTGCCGCGGTGCAGGTTCTCGGTGTTCAGCAGCGTGATGAACTCGGGGTGTCTCTGGTAGTGAACCCACATGAAGCGGATGACCGCGCACAAGGCGTCGACCGGTGCAACGGCGTCGAGCGCGAGCTTCGATTCGGCATCGTTGAAGCGGCGGTACATCTCCTCCAGCACGGCGACGAACAGGCCTTCCTTGCTGCCGAAGTAGTAGTAGATCATCCGGTCGTAGGACTTCGCCGCCTTCGAGATCTGCTCGATCCGGCCGCCGGCAAAACCGTGCTTGGCGAACACCTTGGTGGCCGCGCGCAGGATGCTGTCGCGCGTGGCCTGCGCCGCGAGGGCGCGCACGCCGGGCTTGCGTGCTGCGGCCGCGGCGCTCATGTCAGCGGCCTCGCCATGCATCGCGTGAGCGCGATGCACGAAACATTCCGACCGCAACTGTCTGCTCCCGGCCGGGTGCTGCCGATCGTGTTCCGCGCCGAAGCGTGCCAAGGCTGGCGGGTGGCCGACTCGGCTCATGCCCGGGGACATGAGCGGAGCAGAGCGCCCCGCCGGCCTGATCTCGCGCCGACGTCTCGGGACCGGCCGTGAGGGTTGTGCGCCGGGGGTTCATCCTGGACCGGTCATTGCTCGGCGAACGCCCGCTCGATCACGAACGCGCCCGGCGTCGAGGTGTTGCCTTCCTTGAAGCCGCGGTGCTCGAGCATGTGCTTCAGGTCGCGCAGCATGCCGGGGCTGCCGCAGATCATCACGCGATCAGCGTCGGGGTCGAGCGCGGGCAGGCCGAGGTCGGCGAGGAGCTTGCCCGACTCCATCAGGTTGGTCACGCGGCCCATGTTCTTGTAGGCCTCACGCGTCACGGTCGGGTAGTAGCGGAGCTGGCTGCTGACCATGTCGCCGAGGAACTCGTGCGCCGGCAGGTGCTCGGCGACCAGGTCGTGGTACGCGAGTTCGTCCCTGGTGCGCACGCCGTGCACCAGGATGACCTGCTCGAAGCGCTCGTAGGTTTGCGGGTCGCGGATGATGCTCATGAACGGCGCCAGGCCGGTGCCGGTCGACAGCAGGTACAGGTGCTTGCCGGGCGTCAGGTAGTCGATCACCAGGGTGCCGGTGGGCTTCCTGCCGACGATGATCGTGTCGCCGACCTGAATGTGCTGCAGCTTCGAGGTCAGCGGGCCCTCCGGCACCTTGATGCTGAGGAATTCGAGGTGCTCTTCGTAGTTGGCGCTGACGATGCTGTACGCGCGCAGCAACGGCTTGTTGTTGACGCGCAGGCCGATCATCGTGAAATGGCCGTTCGAGAAGCGCAGCGCCGGGTCGCGCGTGGTCGTGAAGGTGAACAGCTTGTCGGTCCAGTGGTGCACGCTCAGCACACGTTCTTCGTTGAAGGCGCTCATGGGTCGGGTCCAGCGTTGGGATTTGCTCGGTTGCGTCGGCCGGATCGGCCATGTAGTATCCGCAACATCGTCGTTAAGTAAATACTACATGAAACGGCGAGCTTGGAACAGGGTCAGGGTCAGGGTCAAGACAGGAATCGTACCGCGAGGATCGGACAGAGATGGCCGAACACACCAGGACCGACGGGCTGCCCGAAACCATGCCGGCGCCCGATGCCGCGCCGCAGATGCTGGAACGCTCGCGCCCGCGCAACGAACGCATGGCCACCGACAAGATCGAGTGCAACGCCTGCCCGGTGCTGTGCCAGATCTCGCCGGGCAAGACCGGCGCATGCGACCGCTACGCCAACGCCGCCGGCGTGCTGATCCGCGTCGACCCGGTGGTGTTGCTGCGGCGCACGCTGGCCGGCGCCGATGCTGCGCTGGTGCCGTTCGCCGCGCGCAGCGCCGAGGCGCAGGCCGAGCTCGCCGCGAATCCGCTCGCCATGCAGGACGAAATCTTCGTCACCGGCATCGGCTCCGGCACCACCTACCCCGACTACAAGCCGGCGCCGTTCATCGTCGCCTCGCAGGCGGGCGGCGTCGACATGGTCACCGTCGTCACCGAGGGCATCTTCAGCTACTGCAGCGTCAAGGTGAAGATCGACACGGATCGCTGGCTCGGCCCCGAGCAGGCCAACGTGCGCTGCAAGGGCGAGGTCGTCGGCCACGTGACCACGGCCGAGTACGGTTCGCAGATGCTGTCGCTCGGCGGCGTGCACCACCTGACCGGCGGTAGCAAGAAGGAAGGCCGCGTCACCTGCGACATGATGCTGGCGCTGGGCAACAAGCAGCCCGTCGACCTGGCGATCGACGGCGGCGCGCAGATCGTGATCCAGGCCGGCCGCGCGCCGATCGTGGGCGGCGTCGAGGAGCGGCGCATGCGCGTGGGCTGCGGCTCGGCGACGGTCGGCATCTTCGCGAAGCAGTTCTTCGGCCAGGCCGACGAGGTCGTCGTCGTCGACGACCACATCACCGGCGTGCTGACGCAGCACCAGGCCGGCCGCTGCCTGGACATGCGGCCCTCGGGCATCAGGATCCGCGGCCGCAAATCCACGCCGGGGCGCTACTTTCAGGTCGCGAATCCCGGCACCGGCTGGGGCGGCACCGACCTGGTCGATCCGCTCGCGATCGTCGAAGGCTGGGACGACGCGCTCGCCTGGCCCGGGCTGACGCTGCTGATGGTCTCGACCACCGGCGAGCACAAGGCCTGGTACGTGCTCGACGACGCGCTCGTGCCGCAACCTGCCGAGATGCCGGCGCCGATTCGAAGCGTGGTCGAGCGCATCGGCGAGAACTGCGAGGCGTCGCTCGCGACCGTGCTGTTCCTCGCTGGCGCCGGCGGCAGCCTGCGCGCCGGCGTCACCGACAACCCGGTGCGGCTGACGCGCTCGATCAAGGACGCGCTCGTCAACGTCACCTGCGGCGGTGCGCCGGCCTACGTGTGGCCGGGTGGCGGCATCACCGTGATGGTCGACGTGATGCGCATGCCCGACCAGAGCTTCGGCACCGTGCCGACACCGGCGATCGTCGCGCCGATCGAATTCAGCATGCGCCTGGACGACTACCGTGCGCTCGGCGGCCACATGGCGCATGTGCGCAGCCTCGCCGACGCGCTCGAGCGCGGCGCCTGGCACAACGACGGCGCGCCCACCGCGCGCCGCTTCGAGGCGCTGCCGGGGGCGAACCCATGGCCGCTCGGCCAGCCGCCGCTGCTCGGCTGAGCGCTTCTGGATGCAGGCGCAACGCGCTCGTCTGCCCAACGGACGCTGGCATTTCCAGCACGGGCCGATCGACCTCGTGATCGGCGCCGACGGCGCGGCCGGGGCGGTGGCGGCCGCGCACGAGGCCGCCTGGCGGCGCTTCGAGACGGTGCTGCCCGAACTCGTGGCCGAGTTGCGGGCGCTGCGGCTTCCGGTGCGGTGTGAGTCCGGCCCCTCGCGGGACCGGGTCGGCCCGTGCCCGTTGCAGGGCGCCATTGCGCGCCGCATGTGGCTGGCCTGCCGGCCGTACCACGCGCAGTTCATCACGCCGATGGCGGCGGTCGCGGGCGCGGTGGCGCAGGAGTTGATCGGTCGGTACGAACAGGCAGGCGTCGAGCGCGCCTGGGTCAACAACGGCGGCGACATCGCGCTGCATCTCGCGCCGGGCGCGTCGGTGAAGGTCGGCCTGTTCGCCGACCTGGCGCGGTTCGACCCGGCCGACGGCGAGTTGCGCATCGACGCCGACTTCGGGGTGAGCGCGGCGCTGCCGGTGCGCGGCATTGCGACCAGCGGCTGGCGCGGCCGCAGCTTCTCGCTCGGCATCGCCGACAGCGTCACCGTGCTGGCCCGCAGCGCCGCGATGGCCGACGCGGCAGCGACCGTGATCGCGAACGCGGTCGATGTCGACGACCCGCGCATCGTGCGCCGGCCGGCCAATCAACTGAAGGACGACACCGACCTCGGCGGGATCGCGGTCACGGTCGACGTGCCGCCGCTTGACGCCGCGCAGGTGCTGGCCGCGCTGCACAGCGGCGCCCGGCGTGCGCGCGAATTGCAGCGTGCGGGCCTGATTCACGCCGCCGTGCTGGTGTGCCAACATCGCGCCGTCGGCGTCGAGGCCGAGGCCCGGTCGGCGTCGGTCGCGGGCACCACGTCCGCCGAACTTGGTTCAGTATTTGCTTAATGAAATTCGCCATGCCAGCACTGATTCGTCGCGTTGCCCGTCACCCCCTGCGGAGCGCCCCGTGATCGAGATCCGGCGCGTCTTCACGCAGGTCGAAGACATCCACCACGAGTTCGGCCCCGTGGCGGCAACGCCGTTGCGTCGAGGGGCGATCGGCGTGGTGCTGACGAACCCGTTCGCGGGCCGCTACGTGGCCGACATCCTGCCGATGATGGACGCGCTGCAGCCGGTCGGCGTTGCGATGGCGCAGCAGCTGCGCGCGGCGATGGACGTGCCCGCCTCCCGCATCGAAGGCTACGGCAAGGGCGCGATCGTCGGTGCGAACGGCGAGCTCGAACACGGCGCGCTGTGGCATGTGCCGGGCGGCTACGCGATGCGCGAGCTGCTGGGCTGGAAGGGCGATCGCGACGCGTACGCGGCGGGCCAGGCGTCGGCGGCGCCGTCCGGCCAGGTCGCCTCGCAACCCGGCAATGCGCTGGCGATCGTGCCGTCGACCAAGAAGGTCGGCCCGCCCGGCGCCGCGCTCGACGTGCCGCTGACCCACATCAACGCCGCCTACGTGCGCAGCCACTTCGACGCGATCGAGGTGCGCGTGCCCGGCAGCCCGCTGCCCGACGAGATCGTGTACATCCTCGCGATGAGCACCGGCGCGCGGGTGCATGCCCGGGTCGGCGGGCTGAAGGCGAGCGAGATCGCGCAGTGGAACGGGCTGCGCTGAAGACGAGGACACACCCACATGCTTGCGAAGATCAGAAAACTCATCGTTCAGGTCGACGAGACCCGCATCGAGATGGGCCGGCCCGTCACACCACCGGCGCGCCGCGCGCTCGCGATGGCCGTGATCGAGAACCCGCTCGCCGGGCGCTATGAAGAAAACCTCGACGCGCTGATCGCGATCGGCGAAGAGCTCGGCGGCCTGCTCGGCGACAAGTGCGTGCAGGCGCTCGGCATCGCTCCAGGCGACGCGCAAAGCTACGGCAAGGCCGCTATCGTCGGCGAGGCCGGCGAACTCGAGCACGCCGCCGCGATCCTGCACCCCAGGCTCGGCGCGCCGTTGCGCCGCGCGGTCGAGAAGGGCGCGGCATTGGTGCCTTCGAGCAAGAAGCGCGGCGGCCTCGGCACCGCGATCGACGTGCCGCTCGGCCACAAGGACGCCGCCTTCGTGCGCAGCCACTTCGACGCGTTGGAAGCGCGCGTGGCCGATGCGCCGCGCGCCAACGAGATCGTCGTCGCGGTCGTCGTGACCGACAGCGGCCGGCCGCTGGCGCGCATCGGCGGGTTGCAGGTTCATGAAATAAGGGGCGAGGACGGCTTGCGATAGCTCGCCGCCACCTTCACCCGACACAATCTCTCGTCGCTACCCCCAGGAGCTCCTGCCATGATCCAACGCCGCCAACTCGCGCTCGCATCCGTTGTCACTTCGGCTCTCGCATTCGGCGCCATCGCCGCCAACGCACAGGGCACGATCAAGATCGGCGAGGTCAACAGCTACAAGGCACAGCCCGCGTTCCTCGAACCCTACAAGAAGGGCATGGAACTCGCGGTCGAAGAGATCAACGCGGCTGGCGGCGTCAACGGCAAGAAGATCGAGCTGATCACGCGCGACGACAACGCCAGCCCCGGCGACGCGGTGCGCGCCGCCGAAGAGCTGGTCTCGCGCGAGAAGATCGACGTGCTGGCCGGCGCGTTCCTGTCGAACACCGGCCTGGCGCTGACCGACTTCGCGAAGCAGAAAAAATTCTTCTACCTCGCCGGCGAGCCGCTGACCGACAAGATCATCTGGGGCAGCGGCAACAAGTACACCTTCCGCCTGCGCCCCGGCACCTACATGCAGGCCGCGATGCTGGTGCCCGAGGCCGTCAAGCTGAAGAAGAAGCGCTGGGCGCTGGTCTACCCGAACTATGAATACGGTCAGTCGGCGGTGGCCGCGTTCAAGGAGCTTTTGCGCGCCGCGCAGCCGGATGTCGAGTTCGTCGCCGAGCAGGCGCCGCCGCTCGGCAAGCTCGATGCCGGCAGCGTCGCGCAGGCGATCGCCGACGCGAAGCCCGACGCGATCTTCAACGTGCTGTTCGGCGCCGACCTGACGAAGTTCGTGCGTGAAGGCACGACGCGCGGCATCTTCCAGGGCCGCGAGGTCGTCAGCGTGCTGACCGGCGAGCCCGAGTACCTGGACCCGCTGAAGGACGACACGCCGAATGGCTGGATCGTCACCGGCTACCCGTGGTACGGCATCCAGACGCCCGAGCACAAGGCCTTCTTCCTGGCCTACCACGCGAAGTACAACGACTACCCGCGCCTCGGCTCGGTGGTCGGCTACACGATGATCAAGGCGATCGCCGCCGGCGCGAAGAAGGCCAAGAGCACCGACACCGAGAAGCTCGTCGCCGCGTTCTCGGGGCTGCAGATGGAGTCGCCGTTCGGCAAGTTCACGTTCCGCGCCGAGGATCATCAGTCGACGATGGGCGCGTTCGTCGGCAAGACCAGGAACGAAGGCGGCAAGGGCGTGATGGTCGACTACAAGTATCTCGACGGCGCGAAGTTTCTGCCGTCCAACGAAGCCGTCAAGAAGCTGCGCCCCGCCGAATAGGCCGCGATGAACTTCTCCGGCTTCGTGGTCCAGCTCCTCAACGGCCTGGCCGGTGCTTCCTCGCTGTTTCTGGTCGGGGCGGGCCTGTCGCTGATCTTCGGCGTCACGCGCATCGTTAACTTCGCGCACGGCTCGTTCTACATGCTGGGCATCTACATCGCCTACATGCTGGTCGGGAGACTCGGCGGCGGTGCCTGGTTCTGGCCCGCGCTGCCGCTCGCGGCGCTCGCGGTCGGCGCGATCGGCGCGCTGGTCGAGATCGTGCTGCTGCGGCGCGTGTACCGCGCGCCCGAACTGTTCCAGCTGCTCGCAACCTTCGCGCTGATGCTCGTCATCAAGGACGCGGCGCTGTGGCTGTGGGGCCCCGAGGATCTGCTCGGGCCGCGCGCGCCCGGCCTCGCGCATGCGGTGCCGATTCTTGGCCGCATGTTCCCGACCTATGACCTGTTCCTGATCGTCGTCGGCCCGCTCGTGCTCGGTCTGCTGTGGCTGCTGCTGATTCGCACGCGCTGGGGCACGCTGGTGCGCGCCGCCACGCAAGACCGCGAGATGGTCGGCGCGCTCGGCGTCAACCAGGCGTGGCTGTTCACCGCGGTGTTCGCGCTCGGCACGATGCTCGCGGGGCTGGGTGGTGCGTTGCAGTTGCCGCGCGAGCCGGCCAACCTGGGCCTCGATCTGCAGACGATCGGCGATGCGTTCGTCGTCGTCGTGGTCGGCGGCATGGGCTCGATCCCCGGGGCCTACGTGGCGGCGCTGCTGATCGCCGAGATCAAGGCGATCTGCATCGGCATCGGCACGGTCGACGTGATGGGCGTCAGCTTCTCGTTCTCGAAGCTGACGCTCGTGGTCGAGTTCCTCGTGATGGCCGTGGTGCTCGTCGTGCGGCCGTGGGGCCTGATGGGCAAGCCGCAGGCCGTGAGCCGCAACGCAGGCCCGGTCGAGGCGCCGCTGCGCAAGGCCGACACGCCGCTGAAGATCGCCGGTGCGGTGCTCTTGATCGCGCTGCTCGCCTGGCCGGTCGCGACCGCGAGTTCACCGTACCTGACCGTGCTCGCGATCGACCTGCTGACCGCCGCGCTGTTCGCGACCAGCCTGCACTTCATCATGGGCCCGGCCGGCATGCACTCGTTCGGCCACGCGGCCTACTTCGGGCTCGGCGCGTACGGCGCCGCGCTGCTGGTGCGCTCGCTCGGGCTGCCGATGGAAGTGGCGCTGCTGCTCTCACCGTTCGTCGCCGCGATCGGCGCGCTCGTGTTCGGCTGGTTCTGCGTGCGCCTGTCGGGCGTGTACCTCGCGATGCTGACGCTCGCGTTCTCGCAGATCGTCTGGTCGGTCGTGTTCCAGTGGGACGACTTCACCGGCGGCAGCAACGGCCTGACCGGCGTCTGGCCGGCCGAGTGGTTGAGCGACAAGCGCAGCTACTACTACCTGACGCTCGCGCTCGTCGTCGGCGGCATCCTGCTGATTCGCCGCGCGCTGTTCGCACCCTTCGGCTACGCGATGCGCGCCGGCCGCGACTCGCCGCTGCGCGCCGATGCGATCGGCATCGACGTGAAACGAATCCAGTGGGTCGCGTTCGTGATCGCCGCGGTGTTCGCCGGCCTGGCCGGTGCGCTGTACGCGTTCTCGAAGGGCAGCATCTCGCCGGACACGGTGGCGGTCGGCCGATCTGTCGACGGCCTTGTCATGGTCTTGCTGGGCGGCTTGCAGACGCTCGCCGGGCCGATCGTCGGTGCCGTCACCTTCACCTGGCTGCAGGACGC
>JANXZN010000330.1 GCA_025355545.1 Rhizobacter sp. | reverse complement strand
GCGGCGCTGCTCGCCGACAGCCTGGTGCGCAACAACGCGGTGGTACCGAACGTGACCAGCCTGATCCGCTGGCAGAGCCACTGGCACGTGGTGCGGCAGAGCTGGCCGTTCTTCCAGAACGACTTCGCCGGGCGCATCGCGAACCGCGTGATGCAGACCGGCAACGCGGTGCGCGAATGCGTGGTCAGCAGCATCCGCGCGCTCTGGTACATCGCGATCTACGGCGTCTCGTCGCTGCTGCTGATGGGCGCGGCCGACTGGCGCCTGGCGGTTCCCACGGTGCTCTGGTTCGCCGGCTACGTGTTCTTCCTGCACTACTTCGTGCCGCGCATGCGCGACCGCGCCAAGACCAGCTCCGAGCTGCGCTCGATGGTGATGGGCCGCGTGGTCGACAGCTACACCAACATCCTGACGGTCAAGCTGTTCGCGCGCTCGCGCGACGAAGACCGTTACGTGCGCGAAGTGATCGACGAGCACACCGGCGCGATCGCCGCGCACATGCGTGTCACGACGCGCTTCATGGGCACGCTCGCGGTGATGAACGCGCTGCTGCTGGTCAGCACCGCAGCGATCGGCATGCTGTTGTGGGCGCGCGGCGAGGTCAGTGCCGGGCTCGTCGCCACCGCACTGCCGCTGGCCTGGCAGATCGCCAACGTCGCCGGCTGGGTCAGCTGGGAGGTGACCGGCATCTTCGAGAACGTCGGCGTCGTGCAGGAAGGCATGGAGACGATCGCGGTGCCGCACACGCTGACCGATCGCCCCGATGCGCGCGCGCTGGTCGTGCCGCCCGCACCGCGCGGCGGCGAGATCCGCTTCGAGCACCTGACCTTCACCGACGGCCGCGCCGACGCCAGGCGCGTGCTTGACGACCTGAACCTGGTGATCCGGCCGGGCGAGCGCATCGGGCTGATCGGCCGCTCCGGCGCCGGCAAGTCGACGCTGGTGAACCTGCTGCTGCGCTTCCACGAGGTCGAACAGGGCAGCATTCGCATCGACGGCCACGACATCGGCCAGGTCACGCAGGAAAGCCTGCGCGCCGCGATCGGCATGGTCACGCAGGACACCTCGCTGCTGCACCGCTCGATCGCGCAGAACATCGGCTACGGCCGCCCCGACGCGACACCCGCCGAGATCGTCGCGGCCGCGCGCAAGGCGCAGGCGCACGAGTTCGTGCTCGATCTCTCCGACTGGAAGGGCCGCACCGGCTACGACGCGCACGTCGGCGAGCGCGGCGTCAAGTTGAGCGGCGGCCAGCGTCAGCGCATCGCGATCGCGCGCGTGGTGCTGAAGGACGCGCCGATCCTGGTGCTCGACGAGGCGACCTCGGCCCTGGACAGCGAGGTCGAGCTGGCGATCCAGGAGCAGTTGCTGGGCCTGATGGAAGGCAAGACCGTGATCGCGATCGCGCACCGGCTGTCGACGATCGCGCGCATGGACCGGCTGGTCGTGCTCGAGCAGGGGCGCATCGTCGAGCAGGGCACGCACGCCGAGCTGCTGCGCCTGGACGGCCACTACGCGAAGCTGTGGAAACACCAGTCCGGCGGCTTCCTGCCGCAGGACGCGCTCGCGCCGGTCGAAACCGAAACCGAGCCGATCATCGACACCGCCCTGCGCGACGAGATGCGCGCGGCCGAACAGCCCGAGCCGAACCTGAACGACGCACCGGCCGCGGCGCGCGTCTGAGCACGCAGCGCGCGCAAGCGGGCGCCCCGCCCGCCGACTGACCGCTATTGATCGCCCCAAGGACGCCGCCTCGCGGCGCCCGTCCCCCGCGGGGATCAAGGAAAGTGGCGGAGCCACATTTCCTTGTGAGCGGAGGCAGGCGATGATCGGCTTCGACGGCACCCGCCGCACACTCTTCGGGCTCATGGCCGACCTCGGGTTGGGCTCGCCGGCGCGCGCCGCCGCGCGGGCTGAGGATGCGGCTTCAGCGCCGCGCGTCGGCGAGCTGGTCGGCGACGCCGGCGACCTGCCCGGGCTCGAAGATCGGTGCCGAGCACGCGCCCGCCGTGCAGATGAACGCCGCGGCCGCGTCGAGCTGCGGGTAGCGCACATCGGGGTTCGGCATCGCGCCTTCGCGGCGGTCCCACCACTCGACGCGGCGGTACACGGCCGGGTAGGCCAGCGCCGCGCGGTACAGCGCCGCGGCGCGCGCGTCCGACTTGTCGCCGACGACGGTGATGTGGGTCGGGTCGCTGCCGAGCTCAAGCGCCGCGAGCAGGATGCCGGCCTCGGTGCGGCGGCGCAGCGCCACCTGCCCGGTGGCGAGGTAGCGCATCGCCTGCTCGGCCATCAAAGGGTAGCGCGGCGCACCGGTGTGGCGCGCGAGCTCGTTGGCGAAGCGGGCCGCGGCGATGTTCTCGTCGACCACCGTCTTCGGCTTGAGCACCGCGCCCGGCGCCGACACGCTGGTGACGTAGCCCGGTGCGCCCGCGGCGCGAAAGCGCTGCTCGATGAAGCGCGCAGCGGCTTCGGCGCGCATGAGCCAGTCGCGTTCGGCGCTGGCCTGATACAGCGCGAGGAACGCGCGGCCCATCGCCAGCGTGTCTTCGAGGTACGGGCCGCCGGCGTCGCGCTCGCCGTGCGCGAAGCCGCCGCCGGCCAGCGCGCGATGCTGCACGACCCAACGTGCAGCCTTGACCGCCTCGTTCAGGTAACTCGCGTCGCCGCCGGCCTGGTAGCCCGCGGCCAGGGCCTGGATCATCCAGCCGTTCTCGCGCGCATACAGGTGCTTGTCGACCGCGGGCAGGCCCAGCCGCCGGCGCCCGGCGTCGTCCTGCGCGAAGTAGTCGGTGCTGTGCTGGCCCTTGACCAGATCGGCGTCCTGGCTGACGTAGAACGCGCCGTCGGGCGAGGTCAGAAACGCCTGCACGTAGCGGTGCATGGACTCGAACGAGCGCCGGTAGCCGGGCTCGCCGAAGCGCGCATAGGCGAGCGCGTACAGGCGCATCGCATCGGCCTGGATCTGGATGATCTTCTCGAAGTGCGGGTGAACCCAGTCGCCGTCGGTCGAATACTGGTACATGCCGCCCCAGACCGGGTCGATCAGCGGCTGCGCGGCGTCGAGGTCGAGCCGCACCAGCGACGCCGCCGCCTTGTCGCCCAGGCCCGCGCGGTGCAGCGAGTACTCGAGCGTGTCGCGGTCGATGAACTTCTGCTGCTGCTTCAGGCCGCCGCGCGCGAAGTCGTGCGACTCGAGGTGCTCGCGCTCCAGCTCGCGCTGCAGCGCCGGCGCGAGCAGCGCGCTGCTCGCGTAGGCGGCCACCGGCGCGTTGTCGCCGTAGACCACCGGGCTCGGGTCCTTGATGATCGCGTCCAGCATCGAGACCATGATCTCGGGCCGCAGGTAGCCGCGGCGCTTGACGATCTCCTCACCCTGCGCGTTGAACACCACGGTGGCGGGCCAGCCGTAGTCCTCGTAGCGGCGCGCGAGCTCGGGGTGGGCATCGGAGTCGACCTTGACGGCGATGTAGCGCTCGCTCATCAGCGCGCCGACGCGCGCGTCGCTGTAGGTCTTCTCGTCCATCACGTGGCACCAGTGGCACCAGACGGCTTCCAGGTCGAGCAGGATGAACTTGTTCTCGCGCTGCGCCTGCGCGAACAGCGCCTCCGACCAGGGCTGCCATTGCACGGCGGCAGCGTGCGCGACGCTCGCGACCGGTGCCGCGGCCCCCGGCACGCCGGCCGCGAAGGCCACGCAGGCCGCGAACAGCAGGGGCAGACACGACACTGATTTCAGGGTTGAAGCGGACACGATCGCCTCCGTGCGCATTGGGAAGGGCCGAAGCCTGTTACGCCGCAACCGGGCCTGCGGATGCACGCGGCCGCGGCGTGCGCGGTGCGATTGACACGACAATCGCGGTCGATCGCCCACCTCGCCATGCTTCGAATCACCGAACTCCGTTTGCCGCTCGACCACGCCGCCGCGGCGCTGCGTGCGTCGGTCGTGGCGCGCCTGGGCGTGCCCGACACCGATCTCGAGTCCTTCGCGGTCTTCAGGCGCAGCTACGACGCGCGCAAGAAGAGCGCGGTCCAGTTGATCTACACGATCGATTGCGCGCTGCGCGACGAGACCGCCGTGCTCGCGCGACTCGTTGGCCAGCAGCATGTTCGACCCACGCCCGACAGCCGCTACCGCTTCGCCGGCCACGCGGCCGCCGACTGGCCGGCCGACCGGCGCCCGCTCGTGGTCGGCTTCGGCCCCTGCGGAATCTTCGCGGCGCTGATCCTCGCGCAGATGGGCTTGCGCCCGATCGTGCTCGAACGCGGCCGGTCAGTGCGCGAGCGCACCAGGGACACCTGGGGCCTGTGGCGCAGGAACGTGCTGAACCCCGAGTCGAACGTGCAGTTCGGCGAGGGCGGCGCCGGCACTTTCTCCGACGGCAAGCTGTGGAGCCAGATCAGCGACCCGCGGCACCTGCTGCGCAAGGTGCTGACCGAGTTCGTGAAGGCCGGCGCGCCCGAGGAGATCCTGTTCGTCGCGAAGCCGCACATCGGCACCTTCCGGCTCGTCGGCGTGGTCGAGAAGATGCGCGCCGAGATCGAGGCGCTGGGCGGCGAGGTCCGCTTCGGGCAGCGCGTGACCGACGTGCTGATCGAGGCCGGGAACATCCGCGGCGTGAGCCTGCACGACGGCACGCAGATCGCCGCCGACCATGTCGTGCTCGCGCTCGGCCACAGCGCGCGCGACACGTTTGCGATGCTGCACGAGCGCGGCGTGTTCATGGAACCCAAGCCGTTCTCGATCGGCTTTCGGATCGAGCACCCGCAGTCGATCATCGACCGCGCACGTTTCGGCCCGAACGCCGGCAACGCGATCCTCGGCCCGGCCGACTACAGGATCGTCCACCACGCGCGCAACGGCCGCTCGGTCTACAGCTTCTGCATGTGCCCGGGCGGCACCGTGGTCGCCGCGACCTCGGAGCCGGGCCGCGTCGTCACGAACGGCATGAGCCAGTATTCGCGCAACGAGCGCAACGCGAACGCCGGCATCGTCGTCGGCATCGCGCCGCAGGACTATCGGCAGGACGGCCGCGCCGACGGGCCGGTGAACCCGCTCGACGGCATCGCGTTCCAGCGCTGCTGGGAATCGCGCGCGTTCGAGCTCGGCGGTGGCACCTACGAGGCGCCGGGGCAGCTCGTCGGCGACTTCATCGCCGGCCGCGCCTCGACCGCACTCGGCAGCGTGCTGCCTTCGTACAAGCCGGGCGTCACGCTCACCGACCTCGCCGCACCAGGCAACGCCGCTCTGCCCGCCTACGCGATCGACGCGATCCGCGAGGCGCTGCCGGCGTTCGAGCGCCAGATCAAGGGCTTCAGCATGCCGGATGCGGTGCTGACCGGCGTCGAGACGCGCACCTCGTCGCCGCTGCGCATCACGCGCGGGCGCGACTTCCAGGGCCTGAACGTGCGCGGGCTGTACCCGGCCGGCGAGGGCGCGGGCTACGCCGGCGGCATCATGTCGGCCGGGGTCGACGGCATCGAGGTCGCCGAGGCGCTCGGCCGCTCGATGCTCGGCATCGCCTGAAGCCCGCGCCGACTCAAGGGCACGCCGCCATCACCTGCGCGACCGCGGCGGTGAGCTTCTTGCCGTAGGGCACGTGCAGGAACTCGTTCGGCCCATGCGCGTTGCTCTTCGGGCCGAGCACGCCGCAGACCATCATCTGCGCCGCCGGGAAGCTCTTCTGCAGCATGCTCATCAGCGGGATCGTGCCGCCCTGGCCGATGTAGCCGCAGGGCGCGCCGTAGTGCGCCTGCGAGGCG
>JANXZN010000318.1 GCA_025355545.1 Rhizobacter sp. | reverse complement strand
CTGAAATTGGATTCGATTCATCGCCACGGGCGCACTCCTTCTTGATGAGATGGAGTGCAGAGTGAACCGCCACTGGCTCACCAGGTGAGCCTGGCTGACGATCATTGCTAATCAGGAATGAGATTGTCTCTCATTTGGGTTGTCGATTCCTGCCTCAAGGGTTTTTCATCGATATTCGTAATGCGAACGATTTGCAATCATAATGCGGATGCGAGCATGGCCAATTGCCTGCGCGAGCCTTCTCGATGACGCCGATGTCGTTCCACAATCCGTTCGATCGCCATGCCGGTGCGTGCCGCGGCGCAGCGCGCCGCTGACGGCGCGCCGAACCCTCAGGTCATTGGAGCCCCTTCATGAAGAGCGACCCGCAAGTTCTCGTCCACCTGAACGCCCAGCTGAAGAACGAGCTGACCGCGGTCAACCAGTACTTTCTTCACTATCGGATGCTCAAGCACTGGGGTCTGGACAAGCTGGCGAAGAAAGAATACGAGGAGTCGATCGGCGAGATGAAGCACGCCGACCGGCTGATGGAGCGGATTTTCATGCTCGACGGCCTGCCGAACCTGCAGGATCTGGGCAAGCTGCTGATCGGCGAGAACGTGCCCGAGCTGCTGAGTTGCGACCTGCAGTCCGAGACCGGCGCGCAGGCCACTATCAAGGACGGCATCGCCCACTGCGAATCGGTGCGCGACTACGTGTCGCGCGATGTGCTGCAAGGCATCCTGGACGACACCGAGGAGCACATCGACTTTCTGGAGACCCAGATCGATCTGATCGGCAAGGTGGGGTTGGAGAACTATCTGCAGTCGCAGATGGGCGAGGCGAGCTAGCGCCCTGCGCGCGGTTCGCGATCAAAGGACGGACATGATTGTTTGCGTGTGTCGCAGAGTCTCTGACCACCAGATCCGCCAGGCCGCAGCCGACGGGGCGCACAGCCTCGAGTGCCTGCAGTTCGATCTCGGCGTGGCCACCCAGTGCGGGCGCTGCGCCGATTGCGCCTCGCGCGTGCTGTGCGATGCGCGCAGCACCGGCACGCACCAGCAGCACGTGATCACGATGGCCCGGCCGGTGCAGGCGCAGATGGCCTAGGGTGCGAAGCGAAGGGCGAGGGGCCCCGTAAACGGGGATCGACCAGCGCAGCGCCCGGCGAGCGAGCCGGGCTCGATGCCCGGCTTGCGAGAATGCGCGGCCCGATCCGGCGCGCGGCGCGCTGCCTACAATCCGCGCTCCACGACTCCTCTTGCGCGCTGATCGCGCGCCGCGTCATGCTCGACATCACTTTGCTGCGCAAGGACCTGGCCTCCGTCGTCGCCAGGCTCGACAAGCGCCAGTCGCCCCAGCCGTTTCTCGACGTCGCCCGATTCGCGGCGCTCGAAGCGGAGCGCCGGACGATCCAGGTCCGCACCGAGGAGTTGCAGGCGCGCCGCAACAGCCTGTCGAAGCAGATCGGCCAGATCAAGACACAGGGCGGGGACGGCACTGCGGCGATGGCCGAAGTCGGCGGCATCGGCGACACGCTGAAGACCTCGACGGAGCGGCTCGATTCGATCCAGACCGAGCTGTCGGCCCTGCTGATGGCGCTGCCGAACCTGCCGCAGGACGATGTGCCGGTCGGTCCCGACGAGACCGCGAACGTCGAAGTGCGGCGCTGGGGCACGCCGCGGGTGTTCGACTTCCCGATCCGCGATCACGTCGATCTGGGCACGCCTCTGGGCCTGGACTTCGAGCTCGGCGCCAAGCTCTCGGGTACGCGCTTCAGCTTTCTGCGCGGCCCGGTCGCGCGCCTGCACCGCGCGCTCGCGCAGTTCATGCTCGACGTGCAGACCCAGGAACACGGCTACACCGAGTGCTACACGCCCTACATCGTGAACCGCGAGATTCTCGAAGGCACCGGTCAGTTGCCGAAGTTTCGCGACGACATGTTCTGGGTCAGCCGCGGCGGCGACGAGACGCAGCCCGAGCAGTACCTGATCTCGACCTCCGAGATCTCGTTGACCAACAGCGTACGCGAGCGTGTGCTCGCCGCCCACGAACTGCCGATCAAGCTGACTGCGCACAGCCCGTGCTTCCGCTCCGAAGCCGGCAGCGCCGGCCGCGACACCCGCGGCATGATTCGCCAGCACCAGTTCGACAAGGTCGAGATGGTGCAGATCACACACCCGGACGAGAGCGACGCCACGCTTGAGCAGATGGTCGGCCACGCCGAGGCCGTGCTGCGCAAGCTCGGCCTGCCGTACCGCGTGATGTTGCTCAGCAGCGGCGACATGGGCTTCGGTGCCGCCAAGACCTACGACCTCGAGGTCTGGGTGCCGGCGCAGGCCACCTATCGCGAAATCAGCTCATGTTCGAACTGCGAGGCGTTCCAGGCGCGGCGCATGCGGGCGCGATTCAGGAACGCGCAGGGCAAGAACGAACTCGTCCACACCTTGAACGGTTCGGGCCTCGCGGTCGGGCGCACGCTGGTCGCGGTGCTCGAGAACGGCCAGAACGCTGACGGCTCGATCAACGTACCCGAGTCCCTGCGCCCGTACCTGGGGGGACTTGAGATCCTGACGGCACCGAAGGCCCCCCAAAGCCTAGGCTAGAATGAAAAGCTCGGCACAGACCCGCCGATCAGGGCCCTCCGGATCGCCGGAGCCACGGCCCGCACCGGAGAGGTGGCAGAGTGGTCGAATGTACCTGACTCGAAATCAGGCGAACCGTAAGGTTCCGAGGGTTCGAATCCCTCCCTCTCCTCCAAAAGACGTTTTCACCACGTCTCACCAAGTCTCAAAACCCGCCTGAGCCCCAGTGTTCATGCGGGTTTTGTCTTTCTTGGCATCACACGTCGTTTCTTGACAGCCCAGTTTTATGGGGATACGTTTCGGGGTACGGATTTCGAGGTATCCCCATGCCCAGGAAGCTCGGCGATGCCTTGAGTGATGTCGCGGTGCGCAACGCCAAGCCCGCGCTGCGCGACGGCGTGCCGGCCGACCGAAAGCTGCACGACGGGCGCGGCCTGTACCTGCTGATCCGAGCCAACGGCGCCAAGCACTGGCGCATCAAGTACCACCTCGCTCACCGCGAACGCCTGCTGGCCCTGGGCGAGTACCCCGATGTCACCCTGACCAGAGCACGGCAGAAGGCCGGCGAGGCACGCAACCTGGTGCGCGAAGGCATCGACCCGGTTCAAGACGGCCGCGAGCAAAAGGCCCTGCGCATCAATGCCTCCCTGCAAACCTTCGGCGTGGTCGCCGACGAGTGGCTCAGCAAGAAAACCAAGAAGTGGACGGACGGCCACCTCGAACAGAACCGGCAAAGCCTGCGCGACTACGTGTTGCCGAAGATCGGCGCCCGCGCCATCGCCAGCCTGACCTCGCAGGATGTCATGCGCGTGCTCGAGCCGCTGGAATCCGCCGGCAAGCTGGAGACCCTGCGTCGAGTGCGCCAGCGTATCGGCTCGGTGCTGTCGTATGCCGTGCAGACCGGCCGGCGCACCGACAACCCGATCCGCGACACGCAGGGCGCGTTTGACGCCCCGACGCGCGAACACTTCGCCAGCATCGGCCCGAAGGGCTTGCCGGGCTTCCTGAAGGCGCTGGAGGGCTACCAGGGCCATCCCAACACCATCGGCATCATCCGCATGATCCTGTGGACCGGCAGCCGCACCGGCGAGGTTCGTGGCGCGACGCCGGACGAATTCGACCTGGATGCCGGCGTTTGGCGCATCCCTGCCGAGCGCATGAAGAAGCGCCGCATGCATGTCGTGCCCTTGCCCCGCCAGGCGGTGTCGATGCTGCGCGAGTTGATGGCGCTGAATGCCGAGTCGCGCTACATGTTCCCATCGCCGATGCATCAATCGATGGCCAGCGAAAACATCGTCTTGCAGGCGATCAAGAAGATGGGCTACGGCGGGCAAACCACCGGCCACGGCTTGCGCGCGGCAGTCTCGACGGGACTCGAAGAAATGGGCTACCCCATCGAGATCATCAAGACCCAGCTCTGGCATGCCAAGGACAACCTGACCGACGCGGCGTATCTGCGCGGCGTCCACCTCGAACGCCGAACCGAAATGATGCAAGTCTGGGCCGACAACCTCGACGCGCTGATGTCGGGCGCGAAGGTGCTGCCCCTCAAGCGAAAGGCCGCCGCTGCTTGACCATGCTGCGCACACCTCATCGACCCAAGTAGACCGCCGTAATTTGCTCACGCTCGTGCCCTAGCTCGCGCGAGATCGTCAGGCGCGTTTGCCTGTCGATTAACTTCTGTTGCGCGCTCAATTGCTTCGAAGTCGGCCCACCCGCAGCTGGCGCCTTCCAGCCCGTCAACGCCGCATAGCGCGCCTGCGCGTAGTGGTGCCGCAGCCCATGAACGCGGTCGATGCCAGCGCGCGCCGTCTGCGCCTTGAAGCGGTTGAGCTGATCCCGGTACGACATCTCTGCCGGAATCAAACTGCCCGCGCCAGCAAGCTGCTTCGCTTCCTGCAACAGCTCGCGTTGCGCCTCCATGCAAATCGGAATGTCGCGTTCCTTGCCGCCCTTGGTCCAACTCGCCTTCAGGTGCAGCACGTCGCCCCGATCCGCCCAGGTCGGGCGCAGCTTGATGCTCTCCTCCCGCCGCAGCCCGAACGCTTCTTGCAGCCGCAGCGACAAGGCCGTGTACGGATCGGCCACGGCCGCCAGCTTGTCGGCATCGAGTTCATGCGCCTTGGAGACGTTGGTGACGTGTCGCCGCTCGGCGATGCCATAGGTCGCGTTGTCGCGCGCGACGATGTTCTGCTTGTCGATCTTCTCGGCCAGCCAGCGCAAGGCGCTCATGCGGTTCTTGAACGTCCCCGCGCTGATCTCTTCCGCATGCCAACGCTGCACGAGGTGGTCGACGTGCTTCGAGCGCACGCCACTCGCGCGCAGATGCCGGAAGCCATCCTCCTCGAGCTGGTTCGCGATCAAGGTCAGGATGCTCTCCCGATCGTGCTGCGTGGCGAACGAGCCATCGCGGTTGCGCTGGCACAGGTTCTTGAAGTCGTGGTTGAGGTCACGCATGGGGTGCCTCGTGTCGCATGGGCATGGTCGTTTCCTTTCATCCGTTCCGTTCATCGATCCACAAGCTGTTCGGTACTGCGCGGTGTGAGAGATTGGGTAAGTGTTTCTGTCCATCCCGCGCGCCGCGGCGCAGCGGGAATCACAAGGGACGCGGGACACCACTCCCGTTTGTGCAAGTTGCTTTACTGCTCGCCGGCGTTGCACGCGCTCCTGGCGCCGCGCGCCGTGCCTGTGGGCACAACACGCGCGGGGACCATTGACCCTGGGTCCAAGGGGTGTGCATCGCACACGTCTGTGTGATCCGATTCACGGGGATCAGCCGGCGCTGCAGCGGTCGGGCCGTTGCAGCGCTGTGCGGGTGCGGTTCAAGACCGCACCGCTCGGGATGGGCTCAAGGCCCGTCGCAAAAATCGAAGGTCTGGCCCTCGATCCGCTCGTCACTTCGCTGCGTCACTGCGCGCGGCACCATAGTTGACAAGGCGCCATGCGGTAGTAGAGCGTCGTCACTGTCTGCAAGCTGCCAGTAACGACGCCCGCTCTACGGTGTGTGCTCGGGCTCGGCATCCAGCACATCGGCATGCGCGCCTGGCGGCGATCGATGTCGTGCACTCGGCGGGGACAATTCGCCGCTGGCCAAGCCGCGCGGCGATGAATCAAGAGGTGCAGGTGCACCGCACACTGGGGGAATTTCCAGCGCGTGCCTCCCTCGCGGGATCACGCAGTCCGATTCAAGATCGGATGTACTCAAAAGGCGGGTAACGACCGCAACGCCTGTTCGCTCTCCGATGGAGCAGGGCAAGGAGCCTTCACAGAGGAGCTTTGAGTTGGCGGCCGCCGAACGTGAGCGTCAAGAGGGCATCACGCATTCCGTGCCATCGGCCGGCGATTTTGTGTGGCATTTGCGCGAGACACTTGATGACGGGCGCGAACAGACCGACACCGGTCATTGCCTGATCGCGACCGACCGACGGCCCGCGACGCTTCAGAGACATTCGCCGCGCCCAACTCGCCGCCCGAAAAGCGAAAGCTCAAGGTTCGAGGCAAGCGGGTTCCAGTTGGGTGCTGCCGGGCCCGCCGTTGACGCTCGGCTTGAGCGAGCGGTTTGCAACTGTCTTCAAAGTCAAGCAGCAAATCGGTCCGATAGATGCTGTGACGCATCCCAGGCGGCGCGGTCGGGCAGCATCGCATTGAGGATGGCCAGCAGTTTGCGCATGCACGCGACGATGGCCACCTTCTTGAGCTTTCCGGCATCGATCAGGCGGCTGTGGGAAACCTTGATCGCATGGTTGTGGCGGATCGCCACGAGCGCGGCCATGTAGATCACACGTCGTCACCGAAGCCCAGTTTGAACACCAGGTCGTCGCGCATCGCGGCGCCTTGCCCTTGCAGGCGTGAGAGTTCGTTTGTGCCCAGCCCGGCAAGTAGCGGTTCGAGGCGGGAGCGCAATAGCGCCGAAACCGGACGTGCCACCTTTCCATTGCGCGCAACGATGGCATCATCGCGGCCGATGATGCGCGCCGCGGCAGCAAGTCGTCCCTGCAATGCCGCGAGCAGTGCGAGCGCCCCCAGTAGCTGGCATCCGTCGCCTTCAGGTGACAGGTTCTTAAGCGCCATGCGTCCAGCAGCGACAGCCTCGGTGAGCCGGTTGAGCAAGATCAGGGCAATCATCACAGCCCAGTGAAGGTGCCCAAGTCCATGCCCGACCGTTCCACCGGCGCCGAGGGCATGGAGCTGGGCGATGGCGCCACGTCCATGCTCCAGCGCGGCCTCCGGCCGCCCGAGCAGCAGTTCGATCAAGGCAACGTTGGCCGTCGCATATTGTTCGTCGAGCAGGAGTCCTCCCTCGCGACGCATGGCCGAATGCGCTTGTGCGCAGGCGAGCGCCTCCTCGAACCGTCCGAGCCGCGCGTACCACCAGCAGCGGGCGCGCTGCAACATTGCTCGCTGTCCCACCGGCCAGTCGGGACGTTCCAGCCGCATCGCCTCGGTAACGACCTGTTCCACTTCCACGGTCGAGGCAAAGCGAATTTGCAAGGAAGCGCACAAGAGGGCGTCGTAGCGCCGGCTGTCGTCGCCAAGCGATCGGTAGAGGTCGGCCGCAAGCAGCGCCGCGTCGAAGCTTTCGCGGCGGAACGCATGTTGGCCGAGCATGGCCACCGCGAACCAGTATCGCGCCGCGTCGCCCGTCGGGACTCCCTCGTGCAAGTGATGGCGTACCGCCAGACACCGCTCGAGGCCCTCGGCCGAGTGGTGGGTGGCCGACCAGACGTGGAACGACGCGCCCGCCAACGGCACAACAAGATCGGAGCCTGCGGCCGCGCTCGCAACCCACCCGAGTGCGCCGCGGAGATTGTCGAGTTCCGCCGCGAGGGCGACCGTAGCTGCCGCCGTCATGCGCCAACGCCAATTGTCCTTTTCGAATGTCGCGAGCAGCGCGAGCAATGCTTCGGCGTGCCGCCGCCGCACGTGTTCCGTCTCGCCGGCCTCGGCGAGCCGCTCGAGCGCATATGCGCGCGTCGTTTCCAGCAGCCGGTAGCGTGGCACGGGATCGCCTTCAGCGAGCACGAGTGATTTGTCGACCAGCCCGCCGAGATGATCGAGCGCCGCCCAGGCGTCAAGTCGATCGTCGCTCGCAACGTGCTGCGCGGCCTCCAGCGTGAAACTGCCGGCGAAGACGCCGAGCCGACGAAGCACCGTGCTCTCTTGCGGAGTCAGCAGACCATGACTCCATTCCAGCGTCGCGCGCAGCGTCTGATGCCGTGGGAGCACGACGCGGGAACCCGCTGTGAGCAGGTTGAAGCGTTCGCCGAGGTGCGTGCGCAAGCCTTCAAGCCCGAGCAGCGCCAGCCGCGCCGCCGCGAGTTCTATTGCCAGCGGAATCCCGTCCAGGCGCTTGCATATCTCGACCTCTCAAGAAACAGTAACAGGGGCTGGGTCTTCATGCCGGCACTGAGGACAGTTTGATCTCGAAGCCGAGCGCGGCGGCGCGGCGTTTCAGTGCGGCGACGCTGCGCTGGTGCTGCTGCTCTTCGTAGTGCTGTTGCCC
>JANXZN010000313.1 GCA_025355545.1 Rhizobacter sp. | reverse complement strand
TCCGCACGCCCTGGGTCGAAGGGCTGCCGATCGCGCCGGACGACATCGAGGCGATGCTGCGCGACGACCCGCTGCACGAGATCGCCGCGGTGTTCGCGGTCCACACCGACACCGCCAGCGGCGTCACCAGCGACCTGGCCGCGCTGCGCGCCGCGATCGACCGCGCCGGCCACCCGGCGCTGTTCGTCGTCGACGTGGTCGCCTCGCTCGGCGCCGCGCCGTTCGAGATGGACGCGCTGCGCTGCGACGTCGCGCTCGATCAGCGCCAGCGACGCCTCGAGCCCGGCGAGCAGGCTCTGCGGCGGCGTGCCGCAGAACTTGCGGTACGACAGCGGGCTCTGGCGCAGCCGCCAGTCCCAGTAGAAGCGCAGTTGCGGGTTCGCGCGCGAACGCTCCATCGCGCTGCCGTTGACGGCGACGAACGCGAGGCCCGGCGGCAGCATCAGGCCCTTCTGGCAGGCGCCGAGCGCGACGTCGCAGCGCAGCGTGTCCATCTCGAATGGCGCGGCGCCCAACGACGCGACCACGTCGACGACGAACAGCGCCGGGTGCCCGGCGCGGTCGATCGCGGCGCGCAGCGCCGGCAGGTCGCTGGTGACGCCGCTGGCGGTGTCGGTGTGAACCGCGAACACCGCGGCGATCTCGTGCAGCGGGTCGTCGCGCAGCATCGCCTCGATCTCGATCGGATCGATCGGCAGCCCCTCGACCCACGGCGAACGGATCACGATGCCGCCCATCGCCTCGGTCTGCAGCGCCCACGATTCCGAGAAGTGCCCGGTGCCGGCGACGAGCACCTTGGCGCCCGGCGCGACCAGGTTCGCGATCACCGCCTCCCACGCGCCGTGGCCGTTCGCGGCGTACAGGAACACGTCGTGCTCGGCGTGCAGCAGGCGCTTCAGGCCGGTCTCGCAGGCGTCGATGCAGGCATCGACGCGCGGGTCGGCCAGATCCATCGGCTGGCGGCTCATCGCGTGCAGCACCTCGTCGGGGACGCGGCTCGGGCCGGGCGAATGCAGGAAGCGGTGGCCGGGCAGGCGGACGATGGCGGTCATGCGGTCGGGGTCTCGGTGCGGTGATGCGGACGGGTGAAGGCGCGCGCTCGCGGGAGTGGCTATTCTTGTCGAAGCCAAGAACCCTGTGACCGGAGTGCCCGATGCTCAAGCTCAATGATCCCGACCTGTTCAGGCAGCAGGCCTACATTGCCGGCGCGTGGGTCGACGCCGACAGCGGCGCGACCGTGGCCGTCACCAACCCGGCGAACAGCGCGCAGCTCGGCACCGTGCCGATGTGCGGCGCGGCCGAGACCGCGCGCGCGATCGCGGCCGCCGACCGGGCGCAGCGCGTCTGGCGCGACGTGAGCGCGAAGGAGCGCGCCGCGATCCTGCGCAAGCTCAACGACCTGATGCTCGCGAACGCCCACGACCTCGCGCTGATCATGACCAGCGAGCAGGGCAAGCCGCTCGCCGAGGCGAAGGGCGAGATCGCCTACGCCGCGTCGTTCATCGAGTGGTTCGCCGAAGAGGCGCGCCGGGTCTACGGCGACACCATCCCCGCGACCTCGGCCGACAAGCGCATCGTCGCGATCAAGCAGCCGGTCGGCACGACCGCGGCGATCACGCCGTGGAACTTTCCGACCGCGATGCTGACGCGCAAGGCCGGCCCGGCGCTGGCCGCGGGCTGCTCGATGGTCGTCAAGCCGGCGACCCAGACGCCGTTCTCGGCGCTCGCGTTCGCGGTGCTGGCCGAGCGCGCCGGTGTGCCGAAGGGCCTGCTCGCGGTGCTGACCGGCTCGGCGAGCCAGATCGGTGGCGAGATGACGCGCAACCCGCTGGTGCGCAAGCTCAGCTTCACCGGCTCGACCGAGGTCGGCCGCACGCTGATGCGCCAGAGCGCCGACACGATCAAGAAGCTCTCGCTCGAACTCGGCGGCAACGCACCGTTCATCGTCTTCGACGATGCCGACCTCGACGCCGCGGTCGAGGGCGCGATGATCTCGAAGTACCGCAACACCGGCCAGACCTGCGTCTGCGCGAACCGCCTCTATGTGCAGCGCGCTGTGCTGCAGGCCTTCACCGACAAGCTGGTCGCGAAGGTCAGGGCGCTCAAGGTCGGCGACGGCCTTGAAGCCGGCGTCACGCAGGGCCCGCTGATCGACGCGAAGGCGGTCGCGAAGATCGAGGAGCACATTGCCGACGCGCGCGCCAGGGGCGGCGAGGTGCTGCTAGGGGGCAAGCGCCACGCGCTCGGCGGCCTGTTCTTCGAGCCGACGGTGATCGGCGGCGCGACCGCCGAGATGCTGTTCGCACGTGAAGAAACCTTCGGCCCGCTCGCGCCGATCTTCGCGTTCGACACCGAGGCCGAAGTCATCGAGCTGGCGAACGCCACCGAGTTCGGCCTGGCGGCGTACTTCTACAGCCGCGACATCGGCCGCGTGATGCGCGTGGCCGAGCAGCTCGAATCGGGCATCGTCGGCATCAACACCGGGCTGATCTGGACCGCCGAGGCGCCGTTCGGCGGCGTCAAGCAATCGGGCCTGGGCCGCGAAGGGTCGAAGTACGGCATGGACGACTACCTCGAAATCAAGTACCTGTGCTTCGGCGGCCTGGACCGCTGAGCGCGACCTAGGGATTCTGCCGACCGGGTCGCCGTGATCAGATGATGGCGCCGGGTCGGCCGCTGCCGGCGCCAGGAGGCGCGATGCTCACCGACCCCCAGCTCCAGCAGATCATGCCGAACCTGGCGCGCGCCCAACGCGCGCTGTACCTGCCGCACCTGAACCGCGCGATGCAGGCGCACGCCATCGACACCGCGCTGCGCAGCGCTGCGTTCGTCGCGCAGCTGGCGCACGAGTCGGGCGAGTTCCGCTGGATGGAGGAGATCTGGGGGCCGACCGCCGCGCAGCTGCGCTACGAGCCGCCCGGCGAGCTCGCGCAGCGCCTGGGCAACACGCAGCCCGGCGACGGCAAGCGCTTCAAGGGCCGCGGGCCGATCCAGATCACCGGGCGCTTCAACTACGGCAAGTACGGCGAGCTGCTCGGCATCGACCTGCTCACCGACCCGGCGCGCGCCGCCGCGCCCGAGATCGCGTTCGCGACCGCTGCGCTGTACTGGCAGTCGAACGGCCTGAACGAACTCGCCGACCAGCGCCTGTTCGTCGCGATCACGCGGCGCATCAACGGCGGCAGCAACGGCCTGGCGGATCGCCAGATGTACTACGCGCGCGCCCAGGTTGTGCTCGGCGCGGGCGCGGCGCCGCGCAGTCGTGCGCCGGCGTTGCGGCGTGGCTACGAGGCGATCGCCGCGGAGCAGGCCGCGCCGCGCCCGGCGACCAGGACGCCGCCGCCGCGCAAGCCCGCCACCAACAAGGCCGCGGCCAAGCCGACCGCGCCGCGAAAAGCCGCCGCGAAGAAGGCCGCCGCACCGCGCCGAGCCTGAGCCGGCGCGAATCTCGCACGTTTTTTGCCGGCTGTTCGCCGGATCGCCCCGGCACACGCGTGCCAGACTCGGAGCGTCCCACTGATTCTGGCCATGTCGTTCTTCAACCCCAAACGTCTGAGCTGCGGTGTCGTGATCCTGAACCCGGATCGCGAACTGCTGTTGTGCCACGTCACGGGCCAGAACCACTGGGACCTCCCGAATGGCGGCATCGATCCCGGCGAGACGCCGCTGCAGGCGGCGCTGCGCGAGACGCGCGAAGAAGCCGGCCTGCAGCTGGACGCGCAGGCGCTGCTCGATCTCGGCCGCGTGCCGTACACCAACAAGAAGAACCTGCATCTGTTCGCGCTCTGCATGCCGCGCATCGACACGAAGCTGCTGCGCTGCGAGAGCCACTATCTCGACCGCTACAGTGGCCGCCAGCTGCCCGAGATGGACGGCTACGGCTGGTTCGCGTTCGAGCGCATCGCCCAGCTGTGCACGCCGAAGATGGCGCTGGTGCTGGGCAGCCGGGTCGATCTGAACGGCCTGCTCGATCGGCTGACGGCGCCCGTGCCTCTCGCTGCGGCGCTGGCCTGAGCCGCACGCGCCTCCAGAAGAAGCCGGCCCGGGAGATCCGGTCCCGGCGCACGTTCGGCGCCGCCAGATCGGCGCCGTGGTGATGCCCGTGAGAACCCCACGATCGTGCTCAGGCGTCGAACAGTCCCGGCGTGCCGCCGAGCGGCGCGCCTTCGATCTCGAGCAGGCGCAGCTTGGTGCGCGTGCCGCCCGGCGCCGAGAAGCCGCCGGCCTGGTGCCCCGCGGCAAGCACGCGGTGGCAGGGCACGATGATCGGGATCGGGTTCGCCCCCAGTGCCTGGCCGACCGCGCGCGCCGCGCGCGGCTCGCCGAGTTCGCGCGCGATCTCGCCGTAGCTGCGCGTCGCCCCGGGTGGAATGCGGCGCGCGACCGCATAGACGCGGGTGTGGAACTCGGGCAGGCCGCGCAGGTCGAGCGCGATGTCCTGCAGGTCGTCCTTGGCACCGCGCAACAACGCGAGCACACGCTCGACCGCGCGCCGCACTTCGGGCGGCGGCGCGCGCTCGCGCGCGCCGCGGAAGCGCCGCTGCACCTTGGCACGCGTGGCCGCGGCGCTGGCGTCGGGCAGTGCCACGCCGATCAGGCCCTGTGCGCTCCAGACCAGCGCGCAGGGGCCGATCGGCGTGTCGAACAGCGTGAAGCCGGGCGCGTCGGGTGTGTCCATCACCCGCGATGATCGCTCA
>JANXZN010000254.1 GCA_025355545.1 Rhizobacter sp. | reverse complement strand
GCCACCAGCAGCCCGCCCGCGACCTGGCCGAGCAGGATCGCGACGAAGGTGCCCATCTCGACCATGCCGTTGCCGCCGGTCAGCTCGCGCTCGTTCAGGTGCTGCGGCAGGTAAGCGAACTTGACCGGCCCGAACAGGGTCGAGTGCAGCCCCATCAGGAACACGCAGGCCAGCAGCACCGGCACGTTCGCGACCCAGAAGCCGAACGCCGCGAGCGCCATGATCGCGATCTCGAGCCACTTGACGAAGCGGATCACGCGCGTCTTGTCGTACTTGTCGGTGAGCTGGCCGCTGGTGGCCGAGAACAGCAGGAACGGCAGGATGAACAGCGCCCCGATCGCCAGCCCCGCCATCTGCGGCGTGAGCCAGCTGACCTGGAGCTGGTAGGTCACCATCACGGTGAACGCGAACTTGAACAGGTTATCGTTGCCGGCGCCGAGGAACTGGGTCCAGAAGAACGGCGCGAAGCGCCTTTGCTTCAACAGCGCGAACTGATTCGGATGGGGGTGCTCGTTCGGGTTCATTCGGTTCCCTGTTCGCGTTGGTTTTTTTGCCGTGAGCGCAGGCGGAATCTACCGGATCGTCTGCACCGGCCCGCCCAGGCCGCTGCGATTCAACCACGCGAACACCGAGTCGACCGTAACGGTTTCGATGCGATCGCTGAAGCGCTTCTCGTTCGGGTGGTCGTCGAACGCGATGTTGGCCGCGGTGAGCCGGCCGCCCAGGCGCTGCAGCGCGCCGATGTGCAGGGTCGTCGGCTCGTAGCCCTGCAGCTGCAGCCAGGCCTGGGCGCTTTCTCTTGTGTAGAGAGGGCGGGTCTGCGCGGCCGGGTCCTGCGTCATCGCCAGCGTCTCGATCGCCCACTGGTTCGACTGCTGGTAGGGCGCGGTACGACGATCGCGGCCTCGTAGTCGTACAGGTCGTCGAGGAAGAATTGGCCCAGGCCCTGGCGGTAGAGCGAGCCGTTCGCGCTGCCGCACTGGTTCTGCTTGTGGACGATGCGCCAGTGCTGGTCGCCGTCGCGGTAGGCGAAGCCGAGGTGCGAGTAGCGCAGGTCATACTCGTTCAGGTTCTGACCGGCGCGCGCCAGCACCACGCCCTGCGCGCCGCTCTGGTCGAGGGCACGCGCGGTGTGCTCGGCCAGCGTCATCGAGCGCTGGATCGCGGCCACCGTCGGCGCCCGGTTCTCGCAGCTGCGACCGGCCTGCGCCGCGGCCGCGGCGTGCACCAGCACGGCGGCGACGACAACGACCGTGCCGGCCGCGACCGACAAGGCGCGGGCCGCTTCCGAACCGGGCCGCACGCTGGCGCGGGCGCCGTCGGAGGCGCGCTCCAGTACCCAGACCGAGCCGACCGCCGAGGCCTCGACCGCGACCACGGTCAGCAGCGCGCCGGCCGACAGCACGATCACCGGTGCCGCGACCGATACCGCGATCGGCAGCGCCGACAGCGCGCTCGCCTCGGACAGAGGTGGGGTGCATGGCGGGCTCTTTCGTGAAGTGGTTGAACACGCGCTCATCTTCGGCAACGGACCTGCGGGTATCAATCACCCGAAGGAGGGTTGCGCCGGCCTGCCCCTCTGGTATCTTCTGACGCTACTTGCCGAGGAGCACGACGTGAGCACCACGCACGACCTGGTCAGCGCGCTGAAGGCCGAACTGAAGGCCGCCGGCATCACCTACGCCGAGCTCGCGACGCAGCTCGGCATGGCCGAGTCGAGCATCAAGCGCATCTTCGCGAAGGCCGACATGCCGCTGTCGCGCATCGACGAGGTGTTGCGCGTGCTGAAGATGGATTTCGCCGAACTCGCGCGCAGAATCGCCGACGCGCAGCCGCTGCGCCGCGAGCTGACGCTCGAACAGGAATTGGCGGTGGTCGCCGACCGCAAGCTGATGCTGCTGGCGATCTGCTGCGTCAGCCAGTGGACCTTCGAACAGATGGTCGCGACCTACGCGATCAGCGACGCCGAATGCGTGCGTTACCTGCTGCAGCTCGACAAGCTCGGCTTCATCGAGCTGCGGCCGCTGAACCGCTACCGGCTGAAAGTGGCGAAGGGTTTCCGCTGGCGGCCGCACGGGCCGGTGATGGCCTACTTCCGCGAGCACGTCGCCGACGACTACTACAGCGGCGGCTTCGACGCCGAGGGTGAGGCGCTGATGCTGGTGCACGGCCATATCAGCCCGGCGCAGGCGGTCACCTTCGTCGAGCGGCTGCAGCGCGTCGGGCAGGACTTCGCGCAGCAGCACCTCGCCGACCAGAAACTCGCGCCTGAGCACAAGCGGCCGTACACGCTGGTCGTCGGGATGCGCTCGTGGCTGTTCGCGCCCTTCCGCGATCTCAAGCGGATACCGGCCGCGCGCTGAGCACCGCGTCGTTGTCTTCGCCCAGCGTCGGCGCGCGCCGCGTGATCGCGCCCGGCGTCAGGCTCAGCTTCGGCACGATGCCGGGCACGTCGAGCGCGAGGCCGTCGGCGGTGGTGACGCGCTGGATCATGCCGCGGGCGCGGTAGTGCGGGTCCTCGGCGATGTCCTTCGCGGTGTAGATGCGGCCGGCCGGCACCGCGGCCGCGTTGAGCGCGTCCAGCACCTCGACCACGGTGCGCGGCGTGGTCCAGACGCCGATCGCCGCATCGATCTCGGCGACGCGCGCGACGCGGCCGGCGTTGCCCGTCAGCGCCGCATCGGCACCGAGGTCATCGCGGCCGATCGCAGTCATCAGGCGCTTGAAGATCGAGTCGCCGTTGCCCGCCACCAGCACCCAGCCGTCGGCGCAGGGGTAGGCGTTGCTCGGCGCGATGCCGGGCAGTGCCGAGCCCGCCGGCGCGCGCACCGCGCCGAACGCGCTGTACTCGGGCAGCAGGCTTTCCATGCAGTTGAAGACCGCCTCGTACAAGGCCACATCGACGACCTGCCCGCGCCCCTTCGGCGCCTCGGCGCTGACGCTCGCGTGCCGGTGCTGAAGCGCCATCAGGATGCCGATCACACCATGCAACGACGCCAGCGTGTCGCCGATGCTCACGCCCACGCGCACCGGCACGCGGCCCGGCTCGGCGGTCAGATGGCGCAAGCCGCCCATCGCCTCGGCGACGACGCCGAAACCCGGCCGGTCCTTGTACGGCCCGGTCTGGCCGTAGCCGCTGATGCGCAGCATGATCAGGCCGGGGTTGGCGGCGCTCAGGCGCTCGTAGCCCAGCCCCCAGGCCTCCATCACGCCGGGCTTGAAGTTCTCGACCAGCACGTCGGCCTCGGCAATCAGCCCGCGCACGATCGCGCGCGCGGCCTCGTCCTTCAGGTCGAGCGCCACGCTTCGCTTGTTGCGCGACTGCACCTGCCACCACTCGCTGGTGCCGTCGTGCAGCAGCCGCCATTGGCGCAGCGGGTCGCCCCCGGGGCTTTCACCGCTCGCGGGCGGCTCGATCTTGATGACCTCGGCGCCGAAGTCGCTCAGCGTCTTCGCGGCGAACGGCCCGGCGATCAGCTGGCCGAGCTCGACCACTTTCAGGCCGGCGAGCGGCCCGCGGGAAACGGCAGATTGAGCGTCCATGGCCGCGATGGTAGTGTCGTGGCACGGGAGCAGAACCACCACGCGTGGCGCGATCTGCGCCGGCCTGCCGATGAGCGCGCTCGGCGCGCGAGCGGCTCTCAGGCCGGGCGCTGCTCGAGCAGGTAGTTCGCGCCGTCGTACTGGCCGAGCACATCGGTCAGGTACGGCAGGACCTTCAGCAGCTCGTCGTGCAGGGTGAACGGCGGGTTGATCACGAACACGCCGCTGCCGGCCAGGCCGAAGCCCTGCTGGTCGGGCTGCTGCACCGTCAGCCGCGCATGCAGCCAGCCCTTGGTCGCGAGCGCCTCGAGGCGCTTCGGCAATTGCGCCGCCTCGAGTTTGCTGACCTGCGGGTACCAGACCAGGTAGACGCCCTCGGCGAAGCGCACCAGCGCCTCGCGCAGCGACGCGATCACGCGGCTGTAGTCCTTGTGGCCCTCGTAGCTCGGGTCCATCAGCACCACCCCCCGGCGCGAATCGGATAGCAGCGGCGGCACCTGCCCCTTCAGCCCGTCGAAGCCGTCGGTGTCGTAGACCTCGGCGCCCTTGAGCGCGCCGATGTACGACTCCAGGATGCGGTGGTCGGTGGGATGCAGCTCGAACATCCGCAGCTGGTCCTGTGCGCGCAGCAGCATCTGCGCGAACGCCGGCGAGCCGGGATATTGCTCGAGCCGGCCGTCGGGGTTGAACTGGCGCACAAGCTGCACGTAGTCGGCGACCGCCGCGGGCAGATCGTCGCGGCCCCACAGCCGCGCGATGCCTTGCTCGAACTCGCCCTTCTTCTGTGCGAAGCGGCCTTCGAGCGAATAGCCGCCGGCGCCGGCGTGCGTGTCGACGACTCGGTATGGCTTGTCCTTCTGGTTCATGTAGCGCAGCACGAGTGTCAGCACGGTGTGCTTGAGCACGTCGGCGTGGTTGCCCGCGTGGAAGGCGTGTCGGTAGGCGAGCATGGAGGGAAGTATCGGCGCAGTCTCAGGCCCGCACTGTAGCCCGCGGAGGTTTTGCCTAGCCCGGATATTTCACGCTCCCCCGTAGAAACGAGGACGGCATTGCCCTTTGGATGCCCGTTTATCGAGGTGTCGAATCTTGATGAACGAGCGGGCAATGCCGAAACCAAACTGTAGCGAAGAAATTGACGTTGGGA
>JANXZN010000108.1 GCA_025355545.1 Rhizobacter sp. | reverse complement strand
CACCCGTGGGCGGGGGTCGGCTTCGGCGAGTTCAATTTCGCGTGGACGCTGACACCGTTTCCGGGCCGGCCGGTGGCGTTCTTCGATCACACGCACAACCTGCCGCTGCAGTTCATCGTCGAGCTCGGCATCCCGCTCGGCCTGGCGGTGCTGGCGGCTGCTGCTCGCCGCGCTCTGGCTCGCGCTGAGGGTAAGACGAGGGTCAGGTCTTGCCTCTTGCCGACCTCGCGCTGAGTTCCTGTCTGGAGATCAGGCGCCGGCGGGCTGGCCAATGCGATCAACATCACCGACTGCATAACGGGCTCACCACGGCGGTGGCCAGTGTGATGTCGATCTTGCTCGCCGACGTGGCCAGGCAGGTGGGCGGCAGCCTGATCGTCTCGGTGGCGCCGGCCAGCGCCGGCGCGCTCTTCGGCTCTTTGCTCTGCTTTCAGTTGCCGGGCCAGCGGGCCGGGCTGCAGCGGTCATGCAGGCAGCCAAGCACGGAGGCGCGCTGCCCGCCCCATCCATAGAACCTCTGTTCGTACCAGTCAAATGCCTCGGCAATTTCGGCCTGCCCGCTGTTTCAAAGACGACTTTCCAAGTCACAGGCGAATGCCGAGTGACTGTGCGATCTGCGCCAGGCTCTTGTCCTGACCGGGGTGGGCGTCACGCCAGGCTGCCCGACGCTCGAGTTCGTGCAGAACCTCAGGCTTGGACTCAGAACCCGACTCGGCCGCAAATTCATCCCAGAGGTCTTCGGCCCATTGAAGGCGTTCAAACTCGGACCCCGATGTATTACCATAGTGAGATCAAGTAACACCTTCGGAGTCTGCCATGTCTACCACGCTGACCAGCAAGGGCCAGGTCACGATACCCAAGCGCATCCGCGATGCGCTGCGGCTTCTACCAGGCACCGCAGTGGAATTTTCGGTCAACGCCGGCGGCGAGGTGGTGCTGCACCCGCCGCGCTTGTCCAAGAGGGGGCGGGGTGTGCGCAAGGATCGTTTCGACGCCGTGCGTGGCCGTGCCGAAGTGCCCTGGCGCACAGATGAGCTGATGAAGCTCCTGCGCGCAGACGACTGATGCTGCTGGTCGACACCAACGTGCTGGTGGACGTTTTGCAAGACGATCCGCAGTGGGCCGAATGGTCGATCGGGCAGTTGCGTGCACAGGCCAAGATTCACGAACTGGTGATCAACCCCGTGGTCTATGCCGAGCTGTCGTTGTCGTTCTCCACCTTCGAGTCGCTGGACCGGGTGGTGGCGACGATGGAACTGGCGCTGCGCGAGATACCCCGGCCAGCCCTGTTTCTGGCCGGCAAGGCCTACCTTCAATACCGTCGGCGCGGCGGCAGCAAGGGCCAGGTGCTGCCCGACTTCTTCATCGGCGCACATGCGGCGGTCGAGGGCTGGCCCTTGCTGACGCGCGATGCCAGCCGCTTTCGCACTTACTTTCCGAGCCTGGAGGTGGTGGCGCCCTGATCTAGATGAGCGTGCGTATTTCAGCCCATCGCGGACGGCATTTCAGCGTGATCACGGACGATTGCGGAGCGTCTTCGGCCAATTGAAGGCGCTCAAACTTGCCAAGGTGCTCAACCGGCTGCAATGTTGGATTCACGCGGAAAAGTCTAGTACCCCAGCGCCGACCGTGATCGTTCTCGTTCGAGGCCCACCCATCGCCGTGGAAGCATGGGTCAACTCTTGCAATCCAGCACTTGCCGCAGCTCACCCGATCACATCGCCGAGCACCTCATGCAGCGTCTTTGCATCGGCCGGCGATAGCGCACCTATCGTGCGGATGACGAGCCCCTGCTCGATGGTCGTGAACACCGGTTAAAGAACCGACGCTTTGATGAGCCCGGCGGCTGGCGCACCTGGCTTGTGATCGCCATGATCACGATGTCGCGCCGGTTCAGGTTGTAGCCGGCGCTCGAGACGACGACGGCCGGGCGTTGCTTCGTCCCCGACTGGTCCGCGAACGGAAACGGCACCAGCACCACGTCTGCAACGCTGAACCTTGCATTGGCGGCCATGGCTCACATCCGGTCGTAAGCCGCGTCTTCGTCGTTGTCCCACACTGCCGCGAAGCTCGCCCCGCTGGCCTTGGCAGCGGCATGCGTGAGGCGCTGCTCATCCTCGCGCGACCGCAGGAAATCGACAAAGTCTTCCACCTCCGCCATTCGCTGCGGCGGAAGCTGCTTGATCTTGTCGATCAAAATCTGTTCGGTCGCTGTCATCGCGTGGACTCCTTCGAATTCTCTCGTCAGCCGCCGACCAGGCCAGCGCGGCTCGGCGAACAGCGTTGGGTCGGGTCTTGCCCGTTGCCTCCGGCTCCGCACAACAAGGGTCAGGCTTTTGGCGATGTGGCATGGCGATCCAATACAGAGTCTGTAGCAGGATTCTGCACGGCCCGGCTCCAACAGCGCTGCAACTATGCCAGCTTCGGCGGCCGAATGAGGCTTTCTGCCCGGATGCCGAGTTGCTTGTGCAGCCGCCACACCATGGCCAGCGTCAACGGCCGCCGCCCGGCCAGCACCTCGTACACCCGATTGGTCCGGCCGATCATGGGCCCGAGGGCGCGAGGGACCAATCCTTGCCGATCCATCCTGAACTTGATCGCCTCGATGGAGTCGGCGGGTTCGGTTGGAAAGTGCCTGGCCTCGTAAGCCGCGATCGGCACAGACATGATTTCGAGCAGATCGCCATCGGGCGTGCCCCGCGCGGGGTCCAGGTCGACCAGTCTGGAAACCAGCTTCAGCGCGGCCTTGTGATCGGCCTTCGTATGAATCGGTCTGATGTCCATCATCCATTCGCCACGGTCTCGGCATCGATGGCGCCGTATTGCGCGTGCGTGCCCAGGAACCTGACCTAAACGACGCCGATCCCTGTAGGCCACCGCAACGGTAAACCCGACCCCGCCAGTTTCGGCTGCGTGGACAATGCCGCGCATGCCGATGCCTCCTGTGACTGCCTCCCGGGCCGCCCCCGAGCGCCCGCACGCCATCATCTGGACCGTTCTCGCCAGCGCCGCCATCGGCGTGCCGATGCTGCTGGCCTTCAACCTCCCGCCCTCGTCCACCTTCCTGAACCAGGCCGCGGCGCTGATCGGCTGGGGTGCCTTGCTGGTCGTGCTGGCGGCGTCGCTGG
>JANXZN010000219.1 GCA_025355545.1 Rhizobacter sp. | reverse complement strand
CCCGATACGCCGCCACCCGCTCCAGGCAGCGCTCCATCCGCTGTCGATCCATGCTCACCTCGTCCGTCTCGTTGATTGCCGAGACACGAGGTTCGCAGCTTCACCGCCTTGACGAAAGATGGGTTCGCGGAACGCATACGGTCCACGGCGACTACCGCATCGACAACCTCATCTATCACCCGACCGAGCCGCGCGTGCTGGCGGTGATCGACTGGGCGCTGTCCACGCTCGGCCATCCGCTGGCCGACCTCGCATACCACCTGATGGCTTGGCGGGTTGCGCCCGACGAGTTCCGCGGTCTGAGAGGTCACGACCTGACGGCGCTCGGCCTGCCGGGTGAAGCCGAACACCTCGCACGCTACCTCGCAGCCAGCGCCGACACGGCGAGGGCCGTGCCACCCGACGTGATGGACTACCTGATGGCCTTCAACATGTTCCGCATGGCCGCCATCCTGCAGGGCATTCTCGGGCGGTCGCTGCAAGGCAACGCCGCGGCCGGCGACGCAGGCGCGACCGGCGAGCGGGCGCGTCGCATGGCCGAGGCCGGCTGGCGGCAAGCACTCCGATTCGCCTGAAGCCGCCGCGTGCAGCACATCCTCACGGTCACCACGCCGTTCTTCGCCCTCGTGCTGCTCGGGTGGGTGGCGGTGCGCGGTCGCATGCTCGCGCCGGAGTCGATCCCCGGGCTGAACGGCTTCGTGCTGTTCTTCGCACTGCCCTGCATGCTGTTTCGCTTCAGCGCCACCCGCCGATCGCGCAGTTGCTGGACGCTTCGGTCGTGACGGTCTATCTCGCCGCTGCGCTGGGCATGGTCGCATTGACAGCAGGCATGGCGCGACGCCAGGGTCTGCGCTGGAGCGACGCCGCGTTCGGCGCCGTGACCGCCGCCTTCCCGAACAGCGGGTTCATGGGCGTGCCGCTGTTGATCGCGCTGTTCGGGCCGGCCGCAGCAGCGCCGGCCATCGTGGCCTTGGCGCTCGACATGGTGGTGACCAGTTCGCTGTGCATCGCCCTGTCGCAACTCGGAGCGCACGCCGCCCCCGGGCTTCGGGGCCCCGGCAACCCCGCTCGCGCGGCGGCTGCGCGCGCGCTGCGCGGCATGGTGGCCAATCCGTTGCCCTGGTCGATCGCCCTGGGCACGCTGGCGTCGGCGGGCGGGCTGCTGCTGCCGGCCCCGATGATGAGGGCGGTCGACATGCTGGCCGACGCTGCCTCGCCGGTGGCGCTGTTCGCGCTCGGCGCCATGCTGGCGCGCGGCCGGGTCGCATCGCACGTGTCGGGCGGTGCGTGGCCCGGCGTGCTCGGCCTCGCGACCCTCAAGCTGGTGCTGCACCCGCTGCTGGTGCTGGCGGCAGGTCGCGTCGCCATCGCGGCGGGCCTGCCGCTGGAACCTTTCGCCGCCGCGATCCTGGTGCTCGTGGCCGCGCTGCCGAGCGCCAGCAATGTGCCGATCCTGGCGGAGCGCTTCGGCGCCGACGCCGGGCGCCTGACGCGCGTCGTGCTCATCAGCACGGTCTGCGCGTTCGGCAGCTTCACGGCGGCAGTGAAGTGGATCAACGCGCCGGCGCCAGTGCCGTTTCACACCCCCTTGCCCACACGCTGAGACCGGCCGCCCCATGCAGCGGCGCGACAAGACAGCATTCGTAACTTTTGAATTCAGAATTCCGGGATTTCCCGAAGATCAGAACTCTGAATTCAGAGTACATTGAATTCAACTGCTTGAGGCCTTTGTATGCGCTATTCCGACACTTCCCTCGCCCCGTGCGGCTGCGCGACCGCAGCACGGGTGAATGCGCCCCGCCGCCGCGTCATCCGCATTGCCGCTGCCGGCTTGGCCGCACCGCTTGCGTTCGCCGCCTGGCCGGCGGCAGAGTCTTTGGCGGGCGACCGCCTGGTCGAGGAAGACGCCGAAGGCGCGCCGGCGCCGCTGCGAGTCGCCGACCTCAAGCCCGGCAAGCCCATGGTCGCGTTTCCCTTCGACGTCAAGCGAAATGCACCGCGCGACGATTCGCGCCTGAACAAGATCGTGCTGATTCGACTGCCCGAGGCCGAGATGTCGGCCGATGTGCGTGCCCGCGCTGCGGGTGGCGTGCTCGCCTATTCGGCGATCTGCACGCACCAGGCCTGCGACGTGAAGACCTGGCTTGTCAAGGAAAGAGCCCTGGTCTGTTACTGCCACTCATCCAAATTCGCATTGCTGGATGGCGGCACCGTCGTCTCCGGCCCGGCCTCACGCGCGCTGCCGGCGATCCCGCTCTCGCTCGAGGGTGACCAACTCGTCATTGCCGGCGCTTTCACCGCTGCGCCGGGCGGAAGCCAGACCTGAAGACCGAAACCCCAACGACAAGGAGACGACTCATGACTTCACTGATGCACCCCCTGGCCGCCGCTGCGCTGGCCACCTGCGCGCTCGCCGCGCATGCCGAAATCGACCTCGGCCCGTACGTGCCGGTCACCGACGCCCGGCTGGCCAACCCCGAGCCGGGCAACTGGCTGCAGTACCGCGGCAACTACGGCGGCTGGGGCTACAGCCCGCTGGAAAAGATCAACGCCGGCAATGTCGGCAAGCTCAAGCTCGCCTGGTCGATGGCCACGGGCCAGACCGAGGGTCACCAGTCGCCACCGATCGTCAACAACGGCTACATGTATGTCACCACGCCCGGCGCGCAGGTGATCGCGCTCGACGCGTCGAGCGGCATCGAGCTGTGGCGCTGGAAGAAAGAGCTGCCCGCCGACCTGATGCAGCTGCACCCGACCAACCGCGGCGTGGCGCTGTACGGCGACAAGGTTTACGTGGCCACGGTCGACGCTCACCTCGTCGCGCTCGACGCGAAGACCGGCAAGGTGGCCTGGCAAGTGGCCGTCGGCGACTCGAAGGCCTTGCAGTACATCACCCTCGCGCCGCTGGCGGCCAAAGGCCGGATCATGGTCGGCTCCTCCGGCGGCGAGACCGGTGTGCGCGGCTTCGTCGCGGCCTACGATGCCGCCACCGGCAAGGAGGCCTGGCGCACCTACACGACTGCCGCGCCCGGCGAGCCCGGCGGCGACACCTGGCCCGGCGAGACGTACAAGAACGGCGGCGGCAGCATCTGGATCACCGGCACCTACGACCCCGCCACCAACCTCGCCTACTGGGGCACCGGCAACCCGGCGCCCTGGCCCACGGAGGGCCGCAAGGGCGACAACCTGTACACCACCTCGGCCATCGCGCTCGACGTGGACAGCGGCGCGATCAAAGGCCACCACCAGTACCAGCCCAACGACGCGTGGGACTGGGACGAGGTCTCTGCGCCCGTGCTGATCGACACCGAGATCAAGGGCCGCAAGGTCAAGGCCGCGGTTCACGCCGGCCGCGACGGCTACCTCTGGATGCTCGAGCGCCAGCCGAACGGCAAGATCGGCTTCATCGACGCTTTCCCCTATGTCTACAACAACGCGTTCAAGTCGATCGACAAGACCACCGGCCGGCCGACCTACGACGAGTCGCATCGGCCGGGCCTGGGCAAGGCCGTGAGCTTCTGCCCGTCGCTCTGGGGCGGCAAGGACTGGCCACCCGAGGCCTGGAACCCGAAGACGGGGCTTTTCTACATCCCGGCCAACAACAACCTCTGCGCCGAGCTGCCAGCCGCCGACACCGCGAAGTACAAAAAGGGCGATCTCTACATCGGCTATCCGATCGAGGGCGTGATGGGAAGCCTTCGCTACAAAGACGGCAAGGCACCATCGACCATCGGCGAACTCCAGGCCTGGGATCTGAAGACGGGCAAGATGGCCTGGGTCCACAAGTTCGATACCCCCCTGTGGGCGCCGCTGCTCACCACCGGCGGCAACCTGGTCTTCGCCGGCGGGACCAACGACCGCCAGTTCCGCGCCTTCGACGCCACCAACGGCAAGGTGTTGTGGCAGTACAGCATGCCCTCAGGCGTGACCGCCGTGCCCACCTCGTTCGAGGTTGACGGCGAACAGTACGTCGCTGTACAGGCCGGCTGGGGCGTCGATGCCCAACGCATGCAGGCGGGCATCGACTCGCTCACCGGCAAGCCCAAGGCGGTTCCTCAGGGTGGGACAGTGATGGTCTTCAAGCTCGAGAAGTGAAGCTCAACCACCTCAAACAGCGCACGGAGATCGGACATGGACAAATTTGAACGCAACTACATCTACGGCGAGTGGGTCGTCCCCTCGTCGACCCGAACTCTAAAGGTTCAGAACCCATCGACCACGGAGTTCATTGCAACGGTGCCCGACTCGGACGCGGCCGACGTCGACCGCGCGGTCGCCGCCGCACGCGCCGCCCAGCCGGCCTGGGAGCGCCTGCCCGCCATCGAGCGCGCCGGCCACCTCCGCGCCGTGGCCACCAAGCTGCGCGAGCACAAGACGCGCCTAGCGCGCCGCATCTCGCTGGAGCAGGGCAAGGTCTTGCCGCTGGCCGAAGTCGAGATCGACTTCACCGCCAACTACATGGACTACATGGCGGAATGGGCACGCCGCATCGAGGGCGAGATCCTCAACAGCGACCGACCCGGCGAAACGATCTACCTGCATCGTCGCCCGATCGGCGTGGTCGCGGGCATCCTGCCATGGAACTTCCCGTTCTTCCTGATCGCCCGCAAGATGGCGCCGGCACTAGTTGCCGGCAACACCATCGTCGTCAAGTCGAGCGAGGAGACGCCGCTTAACGCCTTCGACTTCACAGAGCTGCTGGCCGAATGCGGGCTGCCCAAGGGCGTGTTCAACCTCGTCACCGGCGGCCGCGACACCGGAGCCCGGCTGGCCGAGCACAAAGACGTGGGCCTGATCTCGTTCACCGGCAGCGTGGGCACCGGCATGAAGATCATGGAGACAGCCTCTCGCAACCTCACTCGCGTGAATCTCGAACTCGGCGGCAAGGCGCCGGCCATCGTGCTCGACGACGCCGACCTCGAACTGACCGCGAACGCGCTCTTCAACTCGCGCGTGCTCAACACCGGGCAGGTCTGCAACGCGGCGGAGCGCGTCTACGTCCAACGCGGCATTGCCGACAAGCTCGCGGACCGCGTGACCCGCCTGATGGCCGAGGCCAGGTACGGCAACCCGCTCGCCGATAACGGCCTGACCATGGGCCCGCTGATGAACCAGTCCGGACTCGACAAGGTGGCCGCACTGGTGGAATCGGCCAAGAAACAGGGCGCCCAGGTGCGCACCGGCGGCCGCGTGGCCGACCGCCCGGGCTTCCACTACGAGCCCACGGTGCTGGTGGGCTGCACCGATACCATGGACGTGATGACCAAGGAGATCTTCGGCCCGGTGCTGCCCATCCGCGTGGTCGCCGACCTGGACGAAGCGCTGGCCCTGGCCAACGACTCCGACTACGGCCTGACCTCCTCGGTGTTCACGCAGAACCTGAATGCGGCGATGAAGGCGGCGCGCGAGTTGCGCTTCGGCGAGACCTACATCAACCGCGAGCACTTCGAGGCGATGCAGGGCTTCCACGCCGGCCGGCGCAAGAGCGGCATCGGCGGTGCGGACGGCAAGCACGGCCTCTATGAATACATGGAGACCCAGGTGGTGTACCTGCAGACGGCGTGAGGCCACCACGCGCGGGTTCGAGAACGGCGATGGGCGACATCGTGTCGCGGCGGGCGGATGCCGGCGGCATCCGCCTTCACTACTTGCGAAGCATCGGCACCAGCGGCAGCTCCGGCCTGCCGCTGTTGTTGCTGCATGGCTGGCCCGAGTGGTCGCACGCCTGGCGGCCGGTGATGACACGGCTGGCCGGCCGCTTCGACATGGTGGCACCCGATTTCCGCGGCTTCGGACGCTCGCAGAAAACATCGCCGGAGCCGGCGGAAGACGCCACGCCGGCGATCCTGGCCGCCGACATCGTGGCGCTCGCCGATCGGCTCGGGCTCGCACGCTTCGGCATCGTGTCGCACGACGTGGGCTCGATGGTGGCGCAGGCGATCGCGCGGCAGCATCCCGACCGCGTCGCCGGTCTGTATTTCTTCAATTGCGTGTACGCGGGCATCGGCGCGCGCTTCGCCCTGCCCTCGCACCTGGGCGAAATCTGGTACCAGCAGTTTCACCAGAAGCCCTGGGCCGCGGCGCTGGTGGGTTCGTCGCGCAAGGCCTGCCGCATCTACCTGCAGGCCTTCCTCTCGCACTGGGCGCACCGCAAGGATGCGTTCGACGGCCAGCTCGAGGCCTGGGTCGACAACTTCATGCGGCCCGGCAACCTGCAGGGCGGCTTCAACTGGTACCGCAGCGTGCACGCCGCGCGCATGGCCATGATCGGAGGCCGCGCTGCACCGCTGCCTCCGATCGGCACCCGCACGCGCGTGCTGTGGGGCGCCCACGACCCTGTTCTGAAGGCGTCGTGGGCCGATCGCCTGCACGAGCATTTCAGCGACTTGCAACTCGACCTCGCGGCCGACGCCGGCCATTTCGTCCACATCGAATGCCCGGAGCTGGCGGCGCAGGACATCGCGCGCTTTTTTGGCGACAGCGACGGCCACGAGGTCGCCCCTGGCCCCGAGAAGGTCCCGCTGTCCTCCTCTCTGTTAGCTGGTTCCGCCGGCACCGCTCACTCTCGAGGGAATATTCATGCCCACCCATGATCTGCTCGCCGGCCGCACCATCGTCGTCACCGGTGGTGCCACCGGCATCGGCCAGGCGTTTGCCATCGGCGCCGCAGCGCAAGGCGCCAATGTCGTCGTCGCCGACATGAACGCGGCCGACGAGACCGTGGCCACCATCGAGGCCGCCGGCGGCAAGGCGCTGGCCGTTCACGTGGATGTGGCCGACAACGCGTCGGTTCAAACCATGGCCGCGTCGGCGTTGAAGCGCTTCGGCCGCATCGACGGACTGGTGAACAACGCGGCCTACTTCCGCGAAGTCAAGCTCACGCCCTTCGAAGAACTAGACCCGGTGCAGTGGGACCGCATCTTCGCCGTCAACGTGAAGGGCGTGTGGCAGTGCTGCAAGGCAGTGATGCCGGCCATGCGCGCGCAGAAGTCAGGAGCGATCGTCAACATCGCCTCGGTCGTCGCGCTGGCCGGGCAGCCGGGCTACCTGCACTACGTGGCCTCCAAGGGTGCAGTGCTGTCGATGACCAAGGGCTTGGCCAAGGAATGCGGCCCGCACGGTGTTCGCGTCAACGTCATCGCGCCGGGCTTCGTGATTACGGACGCGACGAAGAACCGCCCGATCGAGTGGCAGCAAAGCTTTCTGAAGGCGCGCGCGATCTCGCGCGAGCAGCGGCCCGACGACCTGGTGGGCACCGCGCTCTACCTGCTGTCGGACCTGTCGGGGTTCGTTTCAGGCCAAACCCTCGTCGTCGACGGTGGCCACATCATGTATTGACGGAGACAAAACTCATGTGCGACATCATCCTGCACCACTATCCCTTCTCCAGCTTCTCCGAGAAGGTGCGCACCGCACTCGGCTTCAAGGGCCTGGCGTGGCACTCGGTCGAGATTGCCGGCCTGCCCCCGCGCCCGCTGCTCAGCCCCCTCACCGGTGGCTACCGCCGCGCGCCGGTCTTGCAGGTGGGCGCCGACATCTACTGCGACACCAACGCCATCCTCCCGGCCCTCGATTGCCTGCACCCGCGCACAACGCTCTGCCCGGCGGGCAGCGAAGGCGTGGCGCAGGGCCTCGGCTTCGCGTGGGAACGCCAGATGTGGGTCCCGACGATCGGGGTGCTGGTGCACTACATCGGCGAGCACATCCCGCCCGAGTTCATCAAGGACCGCAAGGAGGGGTACCTGATGATCGACATCTCGAAGGAGGCGATGGCGCCTCAATTCGAGCAGCACGTGCAGTTCGTGCGCGCTCAGCTCGGCTGGCTCAAGCAGGCGCTGAAGGCGCGGCCCTTCCTCTTCGGCGAGGCGCCCAGCGCGGCCGACCTGGCCTGCTGGCAGACACTCTGGCTGCTGCGCAAGAACTGCCCGCCGGAGGTGGATGCGCTGCTGGGCCTGGCGCCGCTCGTGCCCTGGTACGACCGCATCGCCGCCATCGGCCACGGCACACCGACGGCGATGACGGCCGAGCAGGCCTTCGAGGTCGCGCGAGCTGCGCAGCCGGTGCCGGTGACGCACCTGTCGCCCGATGGCGACCCCGGCGGGTTGAAAGCCGGCTGCCCGGTGACGGTGATTCCCGACGACAACGCGCGCGTGTCGGTCAGCGGCACGCTGGTGGCCGCCGGTGAGCACGAGATCGTCATCCACCGCAAGGACGCCCAGGCCGGCGACCTGCACCTGCATTTCCCGCGCGTCGGCTTCGACGTGCAGGCCGCTTGATCCTCGAGGAGACTCACGATGACCGTCCTGGAAACCAACAAGCAGGTCTGCCGCGACTACTTCAAGGCCTTCCTCGCGCGCGACACCGCCTGGATGGCCAGGCACATCGCACCCGACTTTGTGCGCCACGACCCCGGACTGCCGTTCGAGGTGAGGGGCCCGCAGGGTGTCACGCAACTGCACGACGCATTGCTGCCCGCCTTTCCCGACATGGAGCTACCGCTGCAAGACTTCGTGGCCGAAGGCGAGAAGGTGCTGGTGCGTCTGCGCGTGAAGGGCACGCACACCGGCGCTTTCGGCGATATGGCAGCCACCGGCCGCAAGATCGACATCGGTGTGTTGGACCTGTTCCGGATCCGCGGCGGCGTGCTGGTGGAGCACTGGGCGCTGCTGGACAACCTGGGCATGCTGAAGCAGCTCGGTGCCATTCCCGATTGAACCTGCCAACGGAGGCTCTTATGCAACTGCTGGCCAACACCACTTCGCCGTTCGTGCGCATCGCACGCACCGCGATGATCGAGAAGGGGTTCGACATCGAGCCCACGCTCGTCGATCCCTGGGCCGACGACGCGAGGCTGCGTGTCGCCAACAGCGCCACGCGCGTGCCCACGCTGGTGCTGGACGACGGCACGCCGCTGGCAGAGTGCCTTCTCATCGTGCAGTGGCTCGAACTCATGCGGCCGGCGCCCGACTGGCCCGGCCTCACGGGAAAGGGTGCCGACGCGGCGGGCATCCTGTCGCGCACCGGCATTGCCATCGGCGCCATCGAAGCGTCAACCATCACCATCACCACGCGCAAGGTGACGGCGCCGGTGCCGTTTGACGAGACGCCGGTCGGCCTGCGCCGCCGCCGCTCGATGGTCGAAGGCATGCAGCGGCTGGAAGCGCAGGCGGCTGCGATCGCCGGCAGTGGCACGCCCACGCTGGACGCGATCGCCGCCGTGACCCTCTACGACTACCAGCAGCTGCGCTTCGGCGACAAGCCCTGGCTGCCGGCCACGCCGCGCCTCAAGGCATTGGCTGACACGTGGAACGCGCGGCCTTCGTTCGCGCGCACCAAGCCTTACATGTCGGCCTGACCCGGCGCGACGCTGGCGGCGCACGCGTCGACGTGCGCGACCAGCTCGCCGAGTGGCGCTTGCCGAGGCGGCTGCACGCGCAGAACCAGCAGCATGCGGCGCATGCGCCCAGTCGTCTAAGGGCGGGCGGCGGCACCCGAAACTGCATCGCCGATGCGAAACTGCGCGCCGCCGACGATGGCAACACGCCGGACATTCAACACTACACCAGCAACCGCATGAACGCATTGAGGTCGGCCGACAGGATGGCCAGTTGGTCGGTCGAAGTCAGCAGCGCGCCAATGGCTGCGCGATGGTCGAGTGACTACGGCGGCGGTGGCGCGTTGTCGAGCAGATCTGCGACGTAGGCGCCTTGCGACACGTCGGCGGAATGAGCGCGCGTCGCGAGGGTCACCGCGTGCGTGGCCGACATCCGCACAGTCACCTTGACCGGCAATCCGTCGGGCCGCACGCGCGGCGCGGCTGCTGCGACGGCCGAAAACAGTTCGGCTTGCGACGCCGGTGCGTCGAGCATCGCGGTGATGGCCCGGCGCGCGAGCGTTGCAACCGTGGTGCGTTCGGCCGCTGCGCGCAAATGCACTGCGGCACCCAAACCGCGCAGGACGATCGTCACACGTTCACGCGGGCCGTGAGCCACGGTTGGTCTTGCTGATCGGCATACATGCTCCTGATGGTCATGCTATGCCTCGCACACAAAAGTCAGGACAGGCTCCCGAAATATTGAACTAATCTTCATCCGGCCCCGCCTTAGAGTTTCGTCATCGCTTCCGCATTGCTTCCAACGACATCGCGGCCCAAGCGGTCGAACTCCGCGTCGTCATCGACGAATCGCTCCTCGGCTCGCGGGTCCTTCAACGCGAGCGCGACACGCATGCGAAAAGCCGCCGGAGTGCGCCAGCAACCGTAGAGCTCGAAATCGTATGCGGCGGAAGTGATATTGCCTGCAGCGGTCATTGCGATCGGTCTACTTCTTGTCCGTGCCGTCCGCATTCACAGGAATCGTTCCGCTCGGGCCGACACCACTGATTTGCACGATGACCTCTTCGTCTTTCGCCCCGTCGTAGTGAATTTCCTTCGGGGTGTGGACCGCAAATCCGCCTGTCCGCACCGGCACCGTATTTCCCGGATCGAACTTCGGCCCAGCGCCAGTCCACCACGTGCCCTTGATGACGGTGACGTAGCGAGTCTCCGGGTGCCAATGCGGCTGACTCATGGTGTGCGGAGCAAACTTCGCCCGGATCGTGTAGATCCCCGACTTACTGGGGTCTCCGTCGACGACCGTGAACGTGACGCCCGGCAACCCCGGGTAGTCCTTCCATTGCAACTTGTCCATGTCAACGACAGAGATCGTCTCTTCGCGCGTGGCTGCACTGAGCGTGCCGCTCATGACCAAGGGCAGCAAGGCTGCAATTGACAGCAAGATTGTTCTTGGCCGATAGGCGTCAAATGCATTCATCAGTGTCTCCTCGCATCGGCGCTTGGCGCCGTGGATTTTTGCGTGATTCAAACAAAGGCTACCCAGCGGCATCTCTCGCTGCGAGCCAGAATTCAGAGCTTGCGATCCGCGAGAATTCGGACGGCGCCGCCAATAGGGACCCGCAAGCGCTTGCGCCGACACGCTCTTGCCGGCATCACCCGGCCGGCAAGATAGCCCATCATTTGCCGCTGATGTTCGCGGCGTAGAAGGCCAGGATGTCAAGGTCTTCAACCGGCACCTGGCTCAACGCCTCGGTCATCGCGCGCGTATAACCCGGACGGTCGCCCGACTTGAAGTCGTGCAAGGTCTGGCGAAGATAGTCTTCCTTCTGGCCACCGATCCGCGGCACCTGTTGCCCGCCGGCCATGTCGGCACCGTGGCAGTAGGTGCACTTGTGCTGCTCGGCCAGCGCCTTCGCCTTGGTCATGCGCGCCGCATCGGGCGGCGTTGCCGGCGCCGGAGCAGGAACTGCCGCCAGCGTGCCGATGTAGTCCGAGAAGCCTTTCAGGTCCGCGTCCTTCATCGGCTTGGCCATTGCGATCATTGCCTCGTTCTTGCGCCGGCCTTCGCGGAACAGGAACAGTTGCGTGATCACGTA
>JANXZN010000187.1 GCA_025355545.1 Rhizobacter sp. | reverse complement strand
GGCTCGTACTGCGGAGCAGTTCCCCTCGATCGACCGCTGGGCCGCCTTGCTGCGCTACATCTGCGACCGGATCGTCGGCGTCGGGCCGCCTTTACCGGTGCTGGTCGGTCCTACGCCGACCGGGTAACTCACGTTTTTAGGCTGATATGAGTTGGATTCTCGGTACCGCCGCGGTGGCATGACTTCTCGTTCTCGTTCGCCTTCAGTTCAGATGGTGAACACGGGCCTTTGGAACGCGTAAACCGAAGGGCGGCCCAATCCGGTCGCCACAGACAAGAAGTCGTTCAGGAGAAGACTGGGAAAGGCTCGAAGTGGCCGCGCAGCACCGCCGCGGAGTCCGGAAGGCCGAGCCAACCGTCTGCGACCGTAGCGTAGACGCGGCGGAAGTCGCATGTGTGCACGAGGTTGTCGTCGGCCGTGCGGCTGGCGAGGTTCGGCGGCTCGCCGTACTGGCCACCGCGCACCGGCTTGCCGGCGAGGAACATCGGGCCGGCCGTGCCGTGGTCGGTGCCGAGGTTCGCGTTCTCCGACACGCGACGGCCGAACTCGGAGAAGGCCATGAGCACCACGTCATCGGCCCGGCCGATGCGCTCCATGTCTCGCAGAAAGCCTGCAACAGCGTCCGACACGTAGGTCAGCAGCCGTTGGTGCTGATCGAGCTGATGGACGTGGGTGTCGAACGCGTTGTTGCGGTAGGCAACGTAGTACAGCCGCGTCGGCATGTTGGCAGCGATGAGCGCGGCGACCTTCGGCAGGTCCATCGTCACCAGCCCGTAGTCCACCGGCGTGCGGTAGGTAGCGCAGGCCTCGCGCACGCGCGCCGACGCAACACGCCCGGTCCGCGCGATCTCGTGCAGGTAGCGGCGCGTCGGATTGCTGTCGTCGCCCGGCGGCGTGTCGCGGTCGATCAAGTCGCGCTCCTCGAACGGTGCCTGCCGGACGAAACGCTCGGGGTTGTCGAAGACCACGGGCACGTGGTTGCGGCTGCGCACCGCGAGTGACTGCGAAGAAGCAATGTTGACGACGAAGCCCGGATCTCCGCCCGGCCGCAGGGCATCGGCGAGGCGGCCGATCCAACCCGTCTCCTCGCCGCTGTTGGGCGCCGCGGTATGCCAATAGGCCATTGATGCGAAGTGCGAGAAGCTCGGCTGCTCGTAGCCGCAGCCGTGCACGATGGCAAGCCGCCCATCCTTGTAGAGGCGCTCGAAGCCGGCCATGCCTGGGTTGAATCCGAAGCGATCGTCGATGCGCCGCACGCGTTCCGGCTGGATGCCGATGTGCGGCCGCAGCCGGTAGTAGAGGTCGTCGGCATGGGGCACGACGGTGTTGAGCCCGTCGTTGCCGCCGGACATCTCGAGCACGACCAGGATGCGCTCATTGGGCTTGCCACCCGAGAGCCCGGCCGCGCGAGGCGCGGTGAACGGCAGCGCGAGGCCGGCGGCGAGCAGTGCACGGCGCATCGGGAGCGTCGGACCGGGGCGGTGATGGAATGCCATGTCGAGCCTCAATCCAGTTGGTAGTCGGGGCTGCTCAGCATCACGTGCAGCAGCATGCGCAGTCCGTCTTCCATGTAAGTGCGGGCACGGTCGATGTGCTCGGTGCCGAGTTGTTCGCTCAGGAAGGCGGCCCAGGCCACCCGGTCGGTGCTCGCCATCGGCACGCTGAAGAAGCGCTGCGCGAAAAGGTCCACCACCTCGCCGGTGCTCTGCACGCCGCTGGCCACGACCATTGCGCCGAGGTCGACGCGGGCCATCGTGCGCGGAATGGGCTTGATCACCTCGACTGCTTTCTGCCAGCCGCGATAGCTGCCGTAGCGGGTGTTGAAGTCCTCCTCACGGTCCAGCTTGCGTGTCGATTCGGACATCGCGCCGTTCTCGCCCAACGCCGCACCCCTCAGCGCGCCCGCCTCGGGCATCGTCGCCGTCGTCACGTCGAGCCCGCGCGAGATGCGCTCGTGCACTGCACGCACCTCCGCGCCGACCGTGATCTGCGGGTATCGATCGTTAGCGATGGCCATGAAGTCAGGGAACATCAGGTCACGCACGAAATTGCCACGCTCGATCAACAAACCTGGCGTGATCCAGGCCCTGCCATAGGCCCAGCCGGCCACGGTGGGCGGGTGCAGCAGGTGCTGCCCGAGCGCCCGCGTGACCTCGTTGAAATCCGGGAGGCCCGGTACCTCGCGCAGCCCGAGCTTGCGGTAGGTCGACACCAACAGTTCGACTGGGCTCTTGATCCGCGTGCCCACCGACGCGGCGCTGTAGAAGTCGCGCGAAAGGAAGATCGTCTCGAGCAGCGGCGCGAGTTCGTAGCGGTTCTCGCGCAGCACCGTGCCCAGGCGCCGTTCGGTCTGCGGCGAGATGTCGTCGCGCACAAAAAAGCGGTAGATGCGCCCCGCGATGTAGTCGGCTGTCGCCGGTTGCTCGAGGATCAGGTCGATCAACTGCACGCCATCGAACCTGCCCTCCCGGCCGAAGACGTTCTTCACGCCGTCATCGTGCCGCTCGGCGTCGACGACGAAGCGCGTGCCGCGGGCGTTCCAGCCAGTGAAGGCCCGCGCGGACTCGCGGATGTCACGCTCGCTGTAGCGGGCCACGCCCATCGTGAACATCTCGAGGATCTCGCGCGCGAAATTCTCGTTGGGCGCATCCTTGACGTTCACGCCGGCGTCGAGGAAGGCGAGCATCGCCGGATCCTGTGCCACGGCAATCATCAGCTCGCGGAAGTTGCCCAGTCCGCTGCGCTGGCACGGGCACTTCGCGACCCATGAGGACAAGGTGCGCGACTACCGGAAGATGCTCGGGCAGGTCGAGCTGTT
>JANXZN010000181.1 GCA_025355545.1 Rhizobacter sp. | reverse complement strand
GCCGATGTGGCCGCTGTGGTGGTGGCCGCAGGAGTTGATGCAGCCGCTGATGTGCAGGTCGACGTTGCCGATGTCGTAGAGCTCGTCGATCTCGTCGAAGCGCTGCGTGATCTCTTCGGCGATCGGGATCGAGCGCGCGTTTGCCAGTGCGCAAAAGTCACCGCCGGGGCAGGCGATCATGTCGGTCAGCAAGCCGATGTTCGGCGTCGCGAAGCTGGCGTCGCGTGCGGTCTGCCACAGCGCGTGCAGGTCACGCTCCAGCACCCAAGGCAGCAGCAGGTTCTGCTCATGCGTGACGCGCAGTTCGCCATGGCTGAAGCGTTCGGCAATGTCGGCCGCGGCGTCCATCTGGTCGGCGGTCGCGTCGCCGGGCGCCTGGCCGGTGCGCTTGAGCGACAGCGTCACGGCGCGGTAGCCGGCGATTCGGTGGCCGTGCACGTTGCGCTCGAGCCAGCGGCCGAAGGCCTTCGGCGCATCGAACGGCGGGCGCGTCGATTCGGCTTGCGCCTGCACGCCGGCCGGCAACTCGAAGCTCTTCGCGACGCGGTCGAGCTCGGCTTGCGGCAGCAGGTGCGCCGTGCCGGCGCTGTCGTTCTCGAGGATGTCGGTGAACTCGGCGTTCACCGCGTCGACGAATTTCTGGCCCTCGGCCTTCACGAGAATCTTGATGCGCGCCTTGTAGGCGTTGTCGCGCCGGCCGTAGCGGTTGTAGACGCGCACGATCGCCTCGATGAAGACCAGAATCTGCTGCCACGGCAGGAACTCGCGGATCGTGATCCCGATCACCGGCGTGCGACCCATGCCGCCGCCGACCAGCACCTTGAAGCCGACCTCGCCGGCGTCGTTCTTCTTCAGCTGCAGGCCGATGTCGTGCCAGCCGATCGCGGCGCGGTCCTCGAGCGCGCCGGTGATCGCGATCTTGAACTTGCGCGGCAGGAACGCGAACTCCGGGTGCAGCGTGCTCCACTGGCGCAGCAGTTCGGCATACGGCCGCGGGTCGACGATTTCGTCGGGCGCGATCCCCGCCAGCGCGTCGCTGGTGATGTTGCGGATGCAGTTGCCGCTGGTCTGGATGCCGTGCATGTTGACCGCGGCCAGCGCGTCCATCACGTCGGCCGCGCGCGGCAGCGGGATCCAGTTGAACTGCACGTTCTGACGCGTCGTCATGTGCGCGTAGCCGCGGTCGTATTCGCGCGCGATGTGCGCCAAGGTGTGCAGCTGCGCCGAGCTCAGTTCGCCGTACGGCACCGCGATGCGCGCCATCGGCGCGTGGCGCTGCACGTACCAGCCGTTCTGCAGGCGCAGCGCGCGGAAATCGTCCTCCGGCAGCTTGCCCGCGAGGTGGCGCTCGAGCTGGTCGCGGAACTGCGCTGCACGCTGCTGGACGAACTGCTTGTCGAACTCGGTGTACTGGTACATCAGGCCTCCCGCCGGGCCGCCCCAAGGGAGGCCTGCGCCCCCTCGGGGAGTAACAAACGTGGTGAGTGGGGGGGTCGCATCAGGTGATCACTTTCAAACCGGCGCTGACGAGCGCGACGCACAGCAGCGTGCGAACGAGGCGCTCGGGCATCGTGCGGGTCAGTTGCGCGCCGATCCAGATGCCGGGGATCGAGCCGATCAGCAACGCGCCGAGCAGGCTCCAGTCGACATGGCCCAGGGTGGCGTGGCCGATGCCCGCGACGAGCGTGAGCGGCACTGCGTGGGCAATGTCGGTGCCGACGATTTCGTGCGATTTCAGCCGCGGGTAGAGCAGCAGGATCAGCGTCGCGCCGATGGCGCCGGCGCCGATCGAGCTGAGCGAGACCAGCACCCCGAGCACCAGCCCGCACGCGACCGTCAGCCACGGCTTGCGCCGCTCGGGGATCCAGCGCTCCAACCGCAGGCCGACGCCTTGCCAGATGCGCTTGTAGGCCACGGTGACGGCGGTCAGCAGCAACGCGATCCCGAGCGACAGGGTCAGCGTGGCGGCCCAGCCCTTGGTCACGCCGGTCAGGTGCATCAGCGCCACGGTCGCGAGCGCCGCCGGGATACTGCCGGCGAGCAACAGCCCAGTGATGCGCCACTGGACGTGGCCGGCCTGGTGGTGCGAGGCCGAACCGGCGGTCTTGGTGACGGCGGCAAACCAGAGGTCGGTGCCGATCGCGACGGCGGGGTTCAGCTTGAACACCGACAGCAGCAGCGGCGTCATCAGCGACCCGCCGCCCACACCCGTCACGCCGACAACGGCGCCGACGCCGAAGCCGCTGAGAATCGCGATCCAATCCATGCCGTCCGTCTGCCCGGAGTGGCGCCCCGACGGCGCCGAAGTACGGGAATGTACGGACGCTTCATATATTCGAGAACAACATTATCAGCTTTTGCTTATTCGATAACGGCATATGTGCCGACTAGGCCGCGATCGTCCAAGCGTCGGCCTGTTCCCGCAGGCGCAGGCGCACCTTCAGGAGCTCGAGCAAAAGCTCCTCGAGCCGCAGCAGATGAAGACGGCGCTCGAGCAGCTGGTGCATTGCTGCCACCGCGACGACCGGCCGGAGTGCCCGATCCTGGCGTCGCTGGCGGACGGCAGCGCGATTGCGCCGGCGGCTTCCAAGGCTGGTTTGCGGCCCGGCCGGCCGCACTGATGCGGGCCGCGGCGGGCCGTCAATGATCGTGCCGGTGATGGACGTCCGGGTAGTGCGCGTGCCGGTGCGTCAGCGGCGCGTGCCGATGCGGGTGAGCGTGGGGTTCGGTGCCGTCCCAGGCAAAGTCGTGCGCGTGCCGGTGATGGTCGTCGTGCGAATGGCCGTGGGCGTGCTCGGTGGGCGGGTGCGTGTGCCCGTGTTCGTGATGCTCGCGCAGGTGCAGCCAGACTCCGACCGTCATCAGCGTTGCAGCGGCCCAGAAGGTCCAGGGCGGAACTTGCGGCCACAGCGCGAAGGCGATCAGCACGCCGAACAGCGGTGCCACCGAGAAGTACGCGCCGGTGCGCGCGGTGCCGAGCGACCGCAGCGCGACCACGAACAGGGCCAGGCTCAAACCGTAGCCCGCAAAGCCCACGGCAAGCGTCGCCGCGAGCGGCCCGGCGGCGAGCCAATGGGCACCAGCCAGCAGGCCGAGCGAGGTGTTGACCACGCCGGCGCACAGGCCCTTCAGGCACGCGATCAGCAACGCGTCGTTGGCCGACACCTTGCGGGTCAGGTTGTTGTCCACCGCCCAGCACAGGCAGGCGCCGACGATCAGCAGCGCACCGGACGACACGGCCCGCTCGCCCGGTTGCCATGCCAGCAGGACACCGCCCGCAACGATGGCCGCCATGCCGAGCACGATCTGCCGGTCGGTGTTTTCCTTGAACACGAGCCACGCGATCAGTGCGGTCAGCACGCCCTCGACGTTCAACAGCAGTGCCGCCGG
>JANXZN010000163.1 GCA_025355545.1 Rhizobacter sp. | reverse complement strand
CGTACTGCGGAGCAGTTCCCCTCGATCGACCGCTGGGCCGCCTTGCTGCGCTACATCTGCGACCGGATCGTCGGCGTCGGGCCGCCTTTACCGGTGCTGGTCGGTCCTACGCCGACCGGGTAACTCACGTTTTTAGGTTGACTCAGATGTTCACGAAAGTGAAGCTCGCCAAGATACCTGCAAGGGTGAAGCCCGAGTCGGTCTGGCAGCGAGGTCACCAACTGCGGCGAGTCGACAGCCAGCGAGCCCAGGCGGCGCACGAGGCAACTCGTGCGGCGACCTCAACCACTCCAACCGACCGGTGCGGACCCGCATGCCGGGTGGTGTGGGAGGGGTCCGATCAGCGATGAGCGGCCCCTATCCCGATCGCGTCAACTGTGCGCGGCCGGGTTCTGCCTGAAGAAGCCGCGCAGCAGTTCGTACAGGCGCGGGTGCTCGGCCCGCAAGTCCCGCGGCGCGACGAAGAAGGCCTCGGAGGCGACCGCGAAGAACTCCTCCGGCGCTTCGGCCGCGTACGGGTCCAGCAGCGTGTCCTCGGCGGCGTCGATGCGCTCGCGGAACGCGTCGTACTCGGCCTTCAGCACCTCGACCCAGGCCGCGCGCGCCGCGCGATCGGGCAGCGGCGGCACCCCGTCGGGAGTGCCGTCGCGCATGTCCAGCACATGCACGAACTCGTGCACGACGACGTTGTAGCCCTCGCCGGCCGAGTCGCCCGCGTCCGCCACATCGCGCCAGGCCAGCATCACCGGCCCGCCGTGCATCGCCTCGCCGGAGAGCTCTTCCTCGTATTCGTGGACCACGCCCGCGGCGTCGACGAACTCGCGCTGCGCGAGCACCGCATCGGCATGCACGACGACACCCTTGAAGCCGTCGTACCAGTCCAGCCCGAGCTCGAGCACCGGCAGGCAGGCCTGCGCCGCGATCGCCACCGCCATCTCGTCGTCGATCGCCAGACCGTGGGCGCCGCTGAACTCCTTGTCGGCGAGGAACAGCGTCGCCATGTCGCGCAGCCGGGCAACATCGGCCGCGCTGCGCCAGCTCAGGAAATGGAAGCGCGCCAGCGTCAGCGCCCACAGCGCATCCGGGATCGCGCGCCGCGCGAGCGTGCGCTTCTCGCGCCAGCGCTTCAGCCAGGCGCGCACGGTCAGGCGGCAGGCTCGACCGCGTCGGTCGGTGCCAGCCGCGACCAGCGGCCGCTCTCCCAACGCAGGACTTCGGCGCGCGGCGCGTTGCCGTGATCCAGATCCCAGTCGCTCAGCACGTGGCGTTCGAAACCCGGCGCCAGCGACTGCGTCGCGGGCCGGTGCGTGTGGCCGTGCACGAGGGTGGTCGCATGCGTGCGGTTCAGCCATTGCAGCGCGGACGGCGTGTCGACGTCGGCCCAGTCGCCTTGGTGCTCCGACGCCTTGCGCTCGCTTTCGGAGCGCAGGTTGCGAGCCAGCAGCCGGCGCTCGGCGAGCGGCCGCGCGAGCACCTGGGCCTGCCAGGCGGGGTCGCGCACCTGGCGTCGGAAATGCTGGTACTCGAGATCGGCGATGCACCAGGCGTCGCCGTGCGACAGCAGCACCCGCGCGCCGAAGGCCGCAAGCAGCGTCGGGTCGGCCAGGCCTTGCACACCGCAGGCCGCGAGCATCTGGTCGCCGAGCAGGAAGTCGCGGTTGCCGACCATGAAGAACAAGGCTCGCCGCGCTGCAGCCGCACTCAGCACGGCCGCGCCTTGCGCCTCGAAGCCTGCGTGGCGCGCGTCGTCGCCGACCCAGGCCTCGAACAGGTCACCGAGGATGAAGACCGCGTCGGCTTCGGTGTGCAGCAGGTAGTCGCGCCAGGCGGCGAAGGCGCGCGGCGTGTCCTCGGCCAGGTGCAGATCGCTGATGAAGTCGATGCGGCGCCACGCCGGCGGTGCATCGATCTCGCGCAGCGCAGGCGAGGCGTCCACGCGGCGAGCCTCGAGGATCAGGCGACCCGCGACGCCTTCACGATCACGACATCGTCCAGCGGCACGTCGCCGTGGCCGCCCTTGCTGCCGGTCTTGACGCGCTCGATCGCGTCGACGACCTCGCTGCCCGAGACCACCTTCGCGAACACCGCGTAGCCCCAGCCCGACGCGGTCTCGGCGGTGAAGTTGAGGAAGTTGTTGTCGGTCGCGTTGATGAAGAACTGCGAACTTGCCGAGTGCGGTGCCGAGGTCCGGGCCATCGCCAGCGTGTAGTGGTCGTTCTTCAGGCCGTTGCTGGCTTCGTTGGCGATCGTCGCGCGGGTTGCCTTCTGGTGCATGCCGGGCTCGAAGCCGCCGCACTGGATCATGAAGCCCGGGATCACGCGGTGGAACACCGTGCCGTCGTAGTGGCCGGCAGCTACGTACTCGAGGAAGTTCTTGGCCGAGATCGGCGCCTTCGCCTCGTCGAGTTCGACGCGAATCGTGCCCTTGCTGGTTTCGATGTCGACTTGCGTGCTCATGCTCATTTCTCCAGGGTCGCCTTGTTGATCGTGATCGGGGTGCTGGGCACGTCGTCGTGCGGGCCCTTGCTGCCAGTGGGCACGTCGCGGATCTTGTCGACCACCTCCATGCCCGAAATCACCTTGCCGAACACCGCGTAGCCGTTGCCGTCGGGAGCGTTGGCGGCGTCCAGCCGCGGATTGTCCTTGACGTTGACGAAGAACTGCGCAGTGGCGGAGTTGGGGTCGCCGGTGCGCGCCATCGCGACGCTGCCGCGCACATTGCTCAGGCCGTTCTTGCTTTCGAGCGGAATCGGTGCGCGGGTCGTCTTCTCCTTCATGTCGGCGGTCATGCCGCCGCCCTGGATCATGAAGGTCGGAATGACACGATGGAAGATCGTGCCGTTGTAATGCCCCGCCTTCACATAGCCGACGAAATTCTCGACCGTCTTCGGTGCCTTGGCGGCGTCGAGTTCGATCACGATGTCGCCGGCCGAGGTCGCGATTCTGACATTCTGGGCCTGTGCCGACAGGCTGGCGCACAGCGCGAGGGCGAGCGCCGCGCGGCCGAGCCAGCGGGAGTGTGGACGTGTCATCGATGGGTCCTCTCGGGTTGAAGCGTTTACTTGGCGGCCGCGGAGGCGGGCGCCGCGACGACAGCAGGTCGTGGATCGGTGGCGTCAGCGATCGGGCGCTTGTGCTTGTAGAGCTCGCGCACGATCGCCAGCTTCGGAGGCGCGGTGAGGTTGCCCGGCTCGAGCTTCAACGCGCGCCCATACGACTGCGCCGCGAGCGCGGCATAGACGTCGCCGAGGTTCTCGTGTGCGGTCGCGTAGCCGGGGTTCATGCGCAGCGCCTGCTCGAGCGTTGCGCGCGCCTTCGCGTAGTCGCCGGCGGCCGCGTACAGCGCGGCGAGGTTGTTGTAGGGCTCGGCCAGATCCGGGTAATCGTCGCTCAGTTTCTGGAACAGCGCGATCGCCTCCATGTTGCGCTTTGCATCGGTGAGCATCACGCCCTTCATGAAACGCATCTGCGGATCGCCGGGTGTGGTCGCGAGGAATTGGTCGGCGCGCTGCATCGCCGCCGCCGCCTGGCCCGAGTAGTAAAGGCGCTGCACATCGCCCAGATCGTCGGCATGCGCCGCGGGCGCGAGGCCCAGGCATGCCGCCGCCAGCAGGCAAGCCAGCCACTGGCGCGGCGAGAGGGGCGGACGATGCATCGGCATGGAGGGTGGTTGGCAGGGCTCGCGAGTTGCGCTCAGCCGCGGCCGATGCGCGGGACAGGCCCGGTATACTGAAACGATTGTAGTGCAGGCCTTCTCGCCGAGACGCTGGCGGCGCAAGCCGCCGTCGCCGTTGCGGCCTTCGGCTGGAAGCTTCACGACACCCCCGACTTCTCCCGGCTCGCAGACCCGGGCATCATCCGATGCCACGGGTTCGAAAGTGCCATCGGCTCATGACGCTACGCATTCACAACACGCTCTCGCGGGAGCTCGAGACCTTCACGACTATCGAGCCGAACCACGTTCGCATGTACGTGTGCGGCATCACCATCTACGACCTGTGCCATGTCGGCCACGCGCGCATGATGGTCGCGTTCGACCTGATCCACCGCTGGCTGCGCGTGCTCGGCTACCGCGTGACCTATGTGCGCAACGTCACCGACATCGACGACAAGATCATCCGCCGCGCGCTCGAGCGGCAGATCCCGATCCGCCAGCTGACCGACGAGATGATCGTCGCGATGCACACCGACCTCGACGCGCTCGGCATCGAGCGCCCGACGCACGAGCCGCGTGCCACCGAGTACGTGCCGCAGATGCTCGCGATGATTGGCGCGCTCGAGGCCAAGGGACTGGCGTACCGCTCGACCAACGGCGACGTGAACTACGCGGTGCGCAAGTTCGCCGGCTACGGCAAGCTGTCGGGCAAGTCGGTCGACGAGTTGCGTTCCGGCGAAAGAGTCGCGGTGCTCGACGGCAAGGACGACCCGCTCGACTTCGTGCTCTGGAAGGCGGCGAAGGCCGAGGAGCCGCAGGACGCGAAGTACCCGTCCGGCTACGGCGCGGGCCGGCCCGGCTGGCACATCGAATGCTCGGCGATGGCCTGCGCGCTGCTCGGCGAGCAGTTCGACCTGCACGGCGGCGGCGCCGACCTGCAGTTCCCGCACCACGAGAACGAGATCGCGCAGAGCGAGGGTGCGACCGGCCGACCGCCGGCGCGCATCTGGGCCCACAACGGGCTTCTGAATGTCGATCAGGTGAAGATGTCGAAGTCGCTGGGCAACTTCTTCACGATCCGTGAGGTGCTGGCGCGCTACGACGCCGAGACGGTCCGCTTCTTCATGCTGCGCACCCACTACCGAAGCCCGTTCAACTTCAGCGACGCGAACCTCGACGACGCACGCGCCTCGCTGCGCCGGCTGTACACGGCGCTCGACGGGCTCGACCCGCCGATGCAGGAGGTCGACTGGGCCGCGCCGCAGGCGGCGACCTTCCGCGCCGCGATGAACGACGACTTCAACACCCCGCTCGCGGTGGCGGTGCTGTTCGAACTCGCGGCCGAGGCCAATCGAACGCGCTCTCTCGAAGCCGCCGCGCTGCTCAAGAGCCTGGCTGCGACGCTGGGTTTCCTGCAGCAGGCGCCGCGCCGCTATCTGCAGGGCGGCAACATGCTGGACGAAGCCCGCATCGCCGAGCGCATCGAGGCGCGCAACGCGGCCAAGAAGGCGCGCGACTTCGCGCTCGCCGATGCGATCCGCGACGAGCTGCTGACACAAGGCGTCGCGCTGCAGGACGCCGCCAGCGGCACGACCTGGGTGAAAGCCTGATGCCTGCGCGCGCCATCCAGCCGGAGCCTGCGGCCATTCCCGGGTTGCCGGCCGCCGCGCGCATCACGCCCGACTACTGGGACGATGCCTGCAAGCACCTGAGCCGGCGCGATCGCGTGATGCGCAAGCTGATCCCGCAACTCGGCGAGGGCCGGCTGCAAGGTCGCGGCGATGCGTTCACAACGCTGGCGCGCTCGATCGTCGGGCAGCAGATCTCGGTCGCGGCGGCGCAGTCGGTGTGGACGCGCTTCGCGGCGCTGATGAGCGAACCGTCGACGCGCCTGACGCCGCCGGCCGTGCTGGCGCTGGCATCGACGGCGATGCGCGGAGCCGGCCTGTCGGCGCGCAAGGTCGAATACCTGTGCGACCTGGCCGCGCACTTCGAGTCGGGCGTGGTGCATGTCGACCAATGGCAGCGCATGGACGACGAGACCATCATCGACGAGCTGGTCGCGATCCGCGGCATCGGGCGCTGGACGGCCGAGATGTTCCTGATCTTCCACCTGATGCGGCCGAACGTGATGCCGCTCGACGACCTCGGGCTGCTCAAGGGCATCAGCGTCAACTATTTCAGCGGCGAGCCGGTGTCGCGTGCCGAGGCGCGCGAGGTCGGCGATGCCTGGGCGCCGTTCCGCTCGGTCGCCACCTGGTACATCTGGCGCAGCCTGGATCCGCTGCCGGTAGACTATTAGGGTTGGGATAGACGCCTTCAACGCGAAGGAATAAAAGAATGAGCAAACGCCATTTCCTCGAGTTCGAACGGCCGGTGTCGGAGCTCGAATCCAAGATCGAAGAACTGCGCTATGTGCAGAACGAATCGGCGGTCGACATCTCGGAAGAGATCGATCGCCTGGGCAAGAAGAGCCTGCAGCTCACCAAGGACATCTACTCGAGCCTCACGCCCTGGCAGGTGACGCAGATCGCGCGCCATCCGCAGCGGCCCTACACGCTCGACTACGTGGGCGAGATCTTCACCGACTTCCAGGAACTGCACGGCGACCGTGCGTTCGCCGACGACCAGTCGATCGTCGGCGGCCTGGCGCGCTTCAATGGCCAGGCCTGCATGGTGCTCGGCCACCAGAAGGGCCGCGACACCAAGGAGCGCGGGCTGCGCAACTTCGGCATGTCGCGCCCCGAGGGCTACCGCAAGGCGCTGCGTCTGATGAAGCTGGCCGAGAAGTTCGGCCTGCCGGTATTCACCTTCGTCGACACGCCGGGCGCGTACCCGGGCATCGGCGCCGAGGAGCGCGGCCAGTCCGAAGCGATCGGTCGCAACATCTTCGAGATGGCGCAGCTCGAAGTGCCGATCATCGTCACGATCATCGGCGAAGGCGGTTCGGGCGGTGCGCTGGCGATCAGTGTCGGCGACCAGCTGCTGATGCTGCAGTACTCGATCTACTCGGTGATCTCGCCCGAGGGCTGCGCGTCGATCCTGTGGAAGACCGCCGAGCGCGCGTCCGACGCGGCCGATGCGCTGGGCATCACCGCGCACCGGCTCAAGGCGCTGGGCCTGGTCGACAAGATCATCAACGAGCCGGTCGGCGGCGCGCATCGCGACACCAAGCAGATGGCCGCGTTCCTGAAGCGCGTGCTGAACGACGCGCTGCGCCAGGTCGGCGACCTGAAGCCGAAGGAGCTGCTGCAGCGCCGCTACCAGCGGCTGCAGTCCTACGGCCGCTTCACCGACACCAAGGAGCGCTGAGCCCGAGGGGCTGAGCCGTCAGCCGTGGCCGAATGTCGGATTGCCGTTGCCTTCAGTGGCGGCCTCGATTCGACCGCCTTGCTGCACGCCACGCTCCGGCAGGCGCTGCACGACGATATGCAGGTTCTCGCGCTGCACGTGCATCACGGCTTGAGCCCGCATGCCGACGCCTGGCTCGAGCATGGCGCGGCACAGTGCAAGCGCTGGGCGCGGCGCGGTCTGCCGGTCGAGTTGGTTGAACAGCGCATCACCGGTCGCCCGGCAAAGGGCGAGAGTGTCGAAGCCTGGGCGCGCCAGGCGCGCTACCGCGCGTTGAGCGCGATGGCACTGGCACGCGGCGTGACCGTCGTGCTGCTCGCGCACCACCGGCGCGACCAGGCCGAGACCGTGCTGCTGCAGGCGCTGCGCGGCGCCGGTGTGGCCGGCCTGTCGGGCATGCCGCGCAGCGTGCAGCGCGACGGCATCATCTGGCTGCGGCCCTGGCTGGATCGGCCGCGAACCGAGATCGAGGCCTACGTTCGCCGCCATCGGCTGGCGTATGTCGACGACGACAGCAATGCCGACCCGCGTTTCGCGCGCAACCGGCTGCGCCTGCAGGTCTGGCCGGCACTGGCGGGCGCGTTTGCGCAGTCGGAAGCGGCGCTCGCGACCACCGCCGAATGGGCCCAGCAGGCGAGTGCGCTGCTCGACGAAATCGCCACACTCGATCTGGCGCAGGTCAGCAGCCGCGAGGGGCCGCTCGACGTCCGCGCCTGGACGACGCTGTCTGCGGCGCGCCGCAGCAATGCGTTGCGCGCCTGGTTGCGACAGCGGCAGGGAATGGCTGCGCCGGCGCAGCTGGTCGCGCGACTGCTCGACGAATTGCCGACGGCAGGCAACGCGCGCTGGCCGTTCGCCGACGCCGAACTGCGCCTGTACCGGGGTCGGCTGAGTCTCGCGCCGAACCCGGCCGCCGCGCGCGCCGATGGCCCGCACTCAACCACGCTCGGCGTGCATCGGGCCGGCCGCTATGCGTTGCCCGACTGGCAGGGCGCGCTCCAAGTCGAGCGCGTCAAGGAGGGCGGCGTGCCGCTGGCATGGCTGGCGCGGCTCGACCTGCGCCCGCGCGCCGGCGGCGAGCAATTCCAGGCCGGTGCGGGGCGGCCGCCGCGCAGCCTGAAGAAGCAGTACCAGGAAGCCGGTGTGCCGATGTGGGAACGCGGCGGCCCGCTGATCTACAGCGGCGGCCAGCTCGTGTTCGTGCCCGGCCTCGGGCTGGACGCGCGCGTGATCGGCCTGCCGGGCCGGCCGCTGGTGACGCTGCGCTGGGTAGCGCTCGAGGGGCACGAGGGCAGCGGCTGAGGCCGCGGCGCCTGGTCACGGACGTTAGAATCGCAGGCTGGCCCGGGCGCGCAGCGCCATCCACCACCGGTGCGGGTTCGTCTCTCGTCCGTGACCTGACTCACTCCATGGCCCTCACAGTCCACAAGTACGGCGGCACCTCGATGGGCTCGCCGGAGCGCATCCGCAGCGTTGCCAGGCGCGTTGCCAAATGGGCCCGCGCGGGCCACCAGATGGTGGTCGTGCCGTCGGCGATGAGCGGCGAAACCAACCGCCTGCTCGGCCTCGCGAAAGAACTCTCGCCCGAGCACACCACGCCCGAGTTGCTGCGCGAATTCGACATGATCGCATCGACCGGCGAACAGGTTTCGTCGGCGCTGCTCGCGATCGCGCTGCAGGCCGAGGGCATGCAGGCGGTCAGCTACGCTGGCTGGCAGGTGAAGATCGCGACAGATTCGTCGTTCACCAAGGCGCGCATCGAAAGCATCGACGACGCGCGCGTGCGCGCCGATCTGGCCGCCGGCAAGGTCGTCGTGATCACCGGCTTTCAGGGCGTCGACCCCGAGGGTCACATCACGACCCTCGGCCGCGGCGGCTCCGACACCTCGGCCGTGGCCGTGGCGGCGGCGATGAAGGCGGACGAGTGCCTGATCTACACCGACGTCGACGGCGTCTACACCACCGACCCGCGCATCGTCGCCGAGGCGCGGCGCCTGAAGACGATCAGCTTCGAAGAGATGCTCGAGATGGCGAGCCTGGGCTCGAAGGTGCTGCAGATTCGCTCGGTCGAGTTCGCCGGCAAGTACCGCGTGCCGCTGCGCGTGCTGTCGAGCTTCACGCCCTGGGACATCCCGATCGACGAAGAAGCCCGCTCGGGCACCCTGATCACCTTCGAGGAAGACGAAAAAATGGAACAAGCCGTTGTCTCGGGCATCGCGTTCAACCGCGACGAAGCCAAGATCAGCCTGATGGGCGTGACCGACAAGCCCGGCATCGCGTTCATGATCCTCGGCCCGGTGGCCGAAGCCAACATCGATGTCGACGTGATCATCCAGAACGTTTCGCACGACGGCCGCACCGACTTCTCGTTCACGGTGCATCGCAACGACTACGCGCGCACGATGGACCTGCTCAAGGCCAAGGTGCTGCCGGTGACCGGCGCGACCGACCTGATCGGCGACGCGAAAATCTGCAAGGTCAGCATCGTCGGCATCGGCATGCGTTCGCACGTGGGGGTGGCCAGCCGCATGTTCAGCGTGCTGAGCGACGAGGGCATCAACATCCAGATGATCACGACCAGCGAGATCAAGACCAGCGTGGTTATCGACGAGAAGTACATGGAGCTCGCGGTGCGCGCGCTGCACAAAGCCTTCGATCTGGAGCAGGCCGCCGCGGCCTGAACGCCGCGACTTCGCGGGTTAGAATGCGCGCTGTTCACGGAGCTGTGACCGAGTGGCCGAAGGTGCTCCCCTGCTAAGGGAGTAAGTGGGCAAAACCTGCTTCGAGGGTTCGAATCCCTCCGGCTCCGCCAGACAACAAGCATCTACGGGCCTTTGCGGCCCGTTTTTCATGATCACCCATCAACCCAGCCATCAACGGCTTTGAGACAGGGTGCGACGGGTTGAGAGAGCCAAGCTGTCTCATTTGAACGTCGCAACGCGCGGCGATGACACACCGAGTCCCCGATCTACATGCTCTGGCCCACGGCGAGCTCAGGCTGCTCACCGAAACAGATCGCGACTTCGGACGGGTCGCAGTGCAGTTCGCCTTCGGTGGCCTCGAGCTCGCCGACGATCTGACATGGCGCGATTGGGCGCCGGCTCGAGCGGTTGAACTCTGGGAAGCCTGCATGCTGTCGCTGCACCTCAAGCCGGACGGCTTCGAATGGGACTCGCTCGACGGCAGATCTTCGCCACGAGGCCCAACGATCGGTGCGATGCTCGCTGACCGTGCGCTCCGTGCCGGCCAGTATGCCAAGCGACAGAGCTTGCCGTGCATCAAGCTGACCTCCGACCCACACCGCAGCCTGGTCACCCTATGGGAGTTCGCAACGTGGTGCGACTCGATGGAGATTCCATGCGCGGCCGAGATGCCTCGGTCAGATCCCACCACGACAAGCGCTGCGCGGGCAACGCGCAGACCAAAAGCGGCACCCGTGGCCAGTGCGCACTACAGGATGGCCGACCTGGCGAAGGGTGTTGTGCCACAGTCGGCGGCCACCATCTACCGGATGATCAAGGCTGGGACATTCCCCAAGCAGATCAAGGCGTCGGCCGGCATTTCAGCTTGGAACAGGGCCGAGGTCGATTCCTGGCTCGTGGCTCAGGCCGAGCCAAAGAAGCCCAGACGGAAGTCGAGATCCTGATTGCCCTCTGGTGCAAGCGGCAAAGTCAACCGCCTGCGGCCCGCTGCACGACCGGCCCCGGCTTCGGTACCGGGAACCGCCCGCTCGCCTTGACTTGGTCGACCAGTTGCAGGAGCGCCTTGCCGTCCTCGAAGTTCGGGCACGAGCCGCGTTCCCACTTTTGGATCGTCGAGTGGGACTTGGCGATCGCGCGGCCGATCTTGCGAAGCGACAGGCCGGCCGCGCGCATCTGGCGAATGAGTGCGGGCCAGTCGACCTCGGGGTCTCGACAAATCAACTGCAGCTTGTGACATGGCATGGCCTCTGGCGCCAATCGCGATGGTTGATAGTTTCGGCCTATCAGACAACGGCTGGCCGATAGGCGCGCTACGGAGTGGGCTTCGCGCATTCAGCGAGGCGCCCGAGGCAGCGCGTCCTTGATGGCCTTTGCATGGCTTGCATCCAGGCGGCCGCGATCCAGTCTGCGCCGGCGCTATGCCATTTGCCGACGAGCGCTGATCCCCTCGAGGCAGCGGCCAGGGTCGCTACAGCTTCCACCAAAGCGTGGCCAGGACCAAGACCAGGAGCACGGCGATGAGGTCAACACGGCCCGCGTGCCGCCGCTGCTCCGCGGCAATGTCCTGCAACGCGGCGACCACCTCGCCGGCGCGCTCATCGATCATCGAGAGCTGCCCGCCAATCGATCCCAGCTCAGCCTGCGCCCATTGGACGCGGTCGTCCAGCCCGACCGGTTCCCGGTCTTCCCATTCGCTTGCCATGCCACCTCCTCAGGCCCCGTAGCTCGCCCTGACCGTCGATGGGTGGCGATCGATCGCCACCGGGCC
>JANXZN010000160.1 GCA_025355545.1 Rhizobacter sp. | reverse complement strand
CTCGTCGAGCACCTCGCGCTCTTCGTCCGACAGCACAATCTCAGGGGCAACTCGCACTCTCGATCTCCGCACCAGTCTGTAGTAGATCATTGGTGTGGCAGGGTTCGTTTACGTTCCCTCAAGATTGCATCTCTACACTAGCGCGATGGAGTCCCCGGCTGCACGTACGCAGCCACCCCGCGCGGGGGTGCGGGGCCGCTTGGGGCGGCCCGGCGCTGGGCCCTATGCCGGCGGCGGCGCCGGGTAGCGCACGTCGACCACCTCGATCTGCTCCAGCCCGCCCGGCGTCATCAGCTGCAATTCGTCGCCGACGCGCGCCTTCAGCAGCGCGCGCGCGATCGGCGAGACCCAGCTGATCTCGCCCTGCAGGTTGTCGACCTCGTCGATGCCCTTGATCGTGACGGTGCGCCGCTCGTCGCGCTGGTTCAGGTAGGTCACGGTCGCGCCGAAGAAGACCTGGTCGCCGCCGAAATGCAGCGACGGGTCGGCAACCTCGGCGATGTCCAGGCGCTTGGTCAGAAAGCGGATGCGCCGGTCGATCTCGCGCAGCCGCTTCTTGCCGTACAGGTAGTCGCCGTTCTCCGAGCGGTCGCCGTTCTTCGCGGCCCACGAGACGACCTCGACGATTTTCGGCCGTTCGAGGTCCAGCAACTCCAGCAGCTCGGCGCGCAGCCGCGCGTAGCCGTCCGGCGTCAGGTAGTTCTTGGTGCCGGCGGGCGGCGCCGCCGGCGTGATGTCGTCTTCGTCAGCGTCGCCGGCGTCGGACTCGCGCGTGAAGGCCTTGCTCATCGTGAAACGCTCCGTCGGCAGCCGTCCAAATGACAATAGCCTAGACGAAGGCTTCCAAGTTGTCGTCACGATCCGCCGTGCGCAGATTTTGACCGATCAGCGCGCCGCCGCCCATGGCGTGACCAGCGCCTCAGCGCCGGCAGACCGCCGCAACGAGATCGGATTGCGTGACGATGCCGACCAGCCGCTGCTCGGCGTCGATGATCGGGATGTGGTGGTGGCCGGTCGCGGCAAACACAGGCACCAGCTCGCTGATCGGCCGGTCGGCGCTCGCGACGCGCACCCGGCGGGTCATGATCTGGCCGACGACCTCGGGCTTGTCCGAGTGCGACGTGGTCGTCGCGCGGATCATCGCGCGCAGCCGCTCGGCCCACCCGGCGTGCAGGTCGAGTTCGGTGCCTCTGAGAAAGTCGGCGAACGTCACGATGCCGACGATGCGCGACGCCCGATCGACCACCGGCAGCGCCTTGATGCCCTTCGCCCGAAGCAGCGCCCAGGCGTCCTGCAACCTCGTCCCGAACTCGGCCGTCACGAGCTCGCGCGACATGATGTCGGCGCAGCGGGTCGCGCCCATCTTGCGCCGATAGGCCTGCAACTCGGCCTGCCCCAGCAAGTCCTGCAAATCGTCGCGGCCGATGTCGAGGACCTGGTTGTAGCGCGCGATCACGGCGTCCAGGTCGGCCTCGTCGAAACGGTGCGCCGCCGTTGTGTCGGGCGATGCCGCAGCGTGCTGGCCATGCGGATAGCGCCGCCGCGTGGCACCGTTGTACGCGACGCCGGCAATCACCAGCACGACCGAGTTCAGCAGCACCGGCGCGAGTGCGAAGCGCGGGTCGCCGACGGCGCCGAGCACCGTCAGCAGGGCACACGCGCCACCCGGCGGGTGCAGGCAGCGCAGCGTGAACATCGCCGCGATGGCGAGGCCGACAGCGAGCGCGGCGACCGACGGTCCGCCGCCGAATGCGAGCACGCACGCGATGCCCGCCAACGCCGACACGGTGTTGCCGCCGACGACGGCCCAGGGCTGCGCCATCGGGCTGCCCGGCACGCCGAACACGAGCACCGCACTCGCGCCGATCGGCGCGACCAGCCACGGCAGCACCGTCCCGGGCGCGCCGAAAGCGCGACACAGCAGGGCGGTCAGCAGCACCCCGATCGCGGCGCCGACGACGACCCGCAGGCGCTCGCGCGCGTCGACCGGCATGCGCGCGGGCAGCAGGTCGAGCGCCCAGGCGGCGGCCGACCGCCGCATTGGTGCGGGGCTGGTCGTCGGGGTCGTGATCAGGCTGGTGGACATGGCGACGCCGCACTATGGCGGCCCGCGCCGAGCATGCGTGGGGTCGGCCGGAACAGCACTTGACCGCGGTCAAGTTCTCGGGAATCCGCGGCGCGCGCCGGCGTCGTTCAAAGTGGTCGATTGCCGCAGTTCGACAGCCGCTCTGGAAGCCTGAAATTCCGCAAGCAGTTGTGCGAGCAGTTCCATTCCTGCGCCCCAGCCCTTGCCCATGCCCTCTATGGCGGCGGCAAAGCAAACGATCTCGAGGTATCCCGTATCGGCGCGACGGCCGGCAAGCTTCCGAACGAACGGGGCCAGCTCTGCTGCAGACGGCCGCGTCGTGACTGGCACGTCGAAGGCGACAGCAGTGCCTGCGCAGCGCTCGTCACCTTGGCTATCGGCCGAACCATCGCCTGGCCGATCGGACGTCAGAGCCGCTCGAACACCGCCGCAATGCCCTGCCCACCGCCGATGCACATCGTCACCAGTGCGTAGCGGGCGCCCGTGCGGTGCAGCTCGTAGATCGCCTTGGTGGCGAGGAACGCACCGGAGCAGCCGATCGGGTGGCCGAGCGCGATGGCGCCGCCGTTCGGGTTGACCTTCGTCAGGTCGAACTCGAGCCCGCGCGCCACCGCGATCGCCTGTGCCGCAAAGGCTTCGTTGCTCTCGATCACGTCCATCTGGTCGAGCGTGACGCCACCCTTTTTCAGCGCCAGCCTCGTGGCCGGGATCGGGCCTTCACCCATGATCTCGTTCGGCACGCCGGCGACCGCGTATGACACCAGCCGCGCCATCGGCTTGTAACCCGCGGCGGCTGCCGTGGTGGCATCGCCCAGCACGAAAAACGCGGCGCCATCGTTGATGCCCGAAGCGTTGCCTGCCGTCACCGAACCGTCCTTCTTGAACGCCGGCTTGAGCTTGCCGAGGGACTCCAGCGTGGTAGCCGCTTTCACATGCTCGTCGGTGTCGAAGGTGACCTCGCCCTTGCGCGTCTGCTTGACGATGGCGACGATCTGATCCTTGAAGCGGCCTCCGGCGATCGCCGCCGCCGCCTTGCGGTGCGACTCGACGGCCAGTGCGTCCTGCGCCTCACGCGTGATCCCCCACTTGGTGGCCAGGTTCTCGGCGGTGATGCCCATGTGGCCGACACCGAAGGGGTCGGTCAGTGTCGCGACCATCATGTCGATCAGCTTGGTGTCCCCCATGCGCGCGCCGTTGCGCATCGCGGTAGAAAGGTATCCGCCGCGGCTCATCACTTCGACGCCGCCGCCGACGCCGTAGTCGCAATCGCCCAGCAGGATGTTCTGCGCGGTGGTCACGATCCCTTGAAGGCCGGAGGAGCACAGCCGGTTCACCGACATCGCGACCGACTCCATCGGCAGCCCGGCCTGGATCGCCGCCACGCGTGCCACGTACGGGAAGCGGCTCTCGGTGGGGATGGTGTTGCCCACCGTCACATAGTTGATCGCCTTCGGATCGACGCCGGAGCGCTTGACCGCTTCCTTCATCACGGTGCCGGCCAGTTCGGCGGGCTCGATGTCGGCGAGTGCGCCGGCGAAAGTTCCGATCGCCGAACGGACCGCACCCAAAACCACCACATCGCGCTTGCTCATGCTCTGTCTCCTTGAAGTCTGAATTGCTGAAAAATGAAACTCGGTGCCCTCGCTCGGCGCCGCCCCTACCTTACGTCAAATTGACACACAGTACGCGCGACGTGCTCCCCCACCAAACTGGCGCCGGCTTGCTGCGTGTCGTGCACGTCTCAACAACACCGCGTGGCAGCGCGCACGCAGGGAAGCCGGACTTGGCGACCTTCACGTGCACGATCTGCGTCACACCGGGGGCATGCGCCTGCGCAAAGCGGGGGTGCCGGAAGGCACCAGGGTCGACATTCTCTGGCACAGCACGCCGTCGATGACGCATCACTACAGCGTGGTGCAGATCGTCGAACTGCACCCGACACTAGAGAAGGTGAAGGACGACAATTGCCCCATCCCCGACGCCCACGCCGCATCGCTCAAGACCCGGCTCGCCGCGAAAGTGGCCTGCATAGAAGGGTTGAGGCACGTCGAGCCCGGTCATGATGGCCTTCTGCCAAGCCTTCGCGGTCGCGACCGTTGGGATGACGCGTCTTTCGGCGTCGTCCTGGATGCCCGCACTGACCTTGTCGAGATTGTGCCGAAGCTCCGGGCTGTCCGCGTCCCAGTGCGGCTTGGCCTTCGTGGCCACGGTCAGCTTCTCAAGAGTTCTCGAACCATCGCTTGTGACGGCCCCAGCTTCGACTTCCCCGCCTTACGTTGCGGCGGCTCGATGTCGAAGACGACACCCTCCACCGGATCGTCTGCGCCGTAACGGACTTCCGCCTCGACCAACTGCGCCCGCGCGGACGCGAACTTGGGGTCGGCGCGTTTGCACGCCTTGAGCTTCTCGAGCACACCCCGCAGGTCTGTCTCGACTTCAGCGGTGCGCTTTTCGATGTACTCGCCCACGGCTTCGTTCACCATCTTGTTGACGGGCTTGTGAAGAATATTCTTCAGGAGGCCGAGACCCACTTCGAACTCGGGGATCAGCCGCAGCGTCTTGGCCCTCACCACGGCCGAGCCCGTACCGGCAGCCAGGCCTGCATGCGTCCCACGCCTTGGCTTTATGGCCGGCGCAGGGACTCTGGCCGAAATCGCCAAGGGTTTTGCCTTGCCGCGAAGCTTTACGGTGGTCTTGTCACTGGCTGCGGTCTTGCTCATCCCACAACCATACGCGTCGCCAGTCTTGGTGTCAAATCACAGTTTTGATGCCACACGGCACAAGCCACCTCAGCGACCCGCCGGGCAGTAGCAACGACGCCAACACCAGAACCCAGCGCCACGTCGCGAACCGATACCTGGGATCGAGGTCGAGTCCAACGATGTGGCGCACCTTCTCGACGAAGAGCGGTTCTTCGCCGACCGCATGGCGGCCCATTTCGGGGTGCATTTCACTCACATCGCATGACCGCAATATCGGTGACACTCCGGCATGCGCAAAAAATTCAACGCTGCGCCGCGCGACAGCGTTGCCCGTCCGCGTCGAAGCGAAGCGGAAATCGCATTGCAGGAACACGACCGGCGCCTGCGCTACGCCATGGAGTCGGCCGGGCTGACCTACGTCGAAGTCGAACTCGCTCGCGGCCGGGCGCACACGGCGGAGAACTTCGCGGCAGTGATGGGCTACCCCTCGCCGCCGGCACAGGAAGACGACGTGGCGGCGGGCGTGAAGGCGCTGCTCGAACATGTCGTGCCACACGATCGCGAACACGTCGAGGCCGCGCTCCGAAGCTTCACCTCGGGCTTGCCGGTCGGCAGGATCGACTACCGCGTCCTCGGCGACGACGGCACCCTGCGCTGGATCGAGAGCCGCTGGTCGATCCAGTCCGGCGCAGATGGCCAACCGCTGAAATCGTTCGCCACCAATCTCGACATCACCGAGCGCAAGCTGGCGGCACAGGCGTTGCGAGCGAGCGATGAACGCTGCCGGCTGGCGCTCGACTCGGCCGAGCTCGGCACCTTCAATCTCGATCCCGCCACCGACACCCTGTCGACAGACGCCCGCTTCCAGGCCATCTTCGGCGCCCCCCCGGCCGGGCGCCTCGGGTACGAGCAGGCGTTTGCCATCGTCCACCCCGACGACCGGGCCGGGCTGCGCGCCGCGACAGCGGCCGCGACCCGGGCCGACGACCCCGCGCCGTTCGCGATGGAGTACCGGGTCGTCCACCCGGACGGCGCCATTCGATGGGTCTTCGCCAAGGGCCGCGCGAATTCCATGCAGGAAGGCACCGCTCGCAGGCGGCCGAGCTTCGATGGCACCGTGGCCGACATCACCGAACGCAAGCTCGCCAACGTCGCTCTGCGCGAAATCGAAGCCTTCAACCGCAGCATCGTCGACAGCAGCCCCGACTGCATCAAGGTCCTCGACCTCGACGGCAATCTGCTGTCCATGCAGAACGGGCTGGCGCTGCTGGGCATCGAAGACATCCGGCCTTTCCTGAACAAATCGTGGATCGACTTCTGGCAAGGAGAGGACCACGTGGCGGCACGAGCCGCGGTCGAGGCTGCTGCGGCGGGTGCGCAGGGCCGGTTCGTCGGCTTTTTCCGCACGCTTCGCGGCGTGCCCAAGTGGTGGGATGTGTCGATTTCGCCGATTCGCGACCCGGCCGGTGCACAAGTGCGTTTGCTGGCGGTTTCTCGCGACGTGACCGAGCGCAAATGGTCGGAGATGAACCTTGAGCTGTTGGCCTCGGTCAGTGACGATCTGGCGCGCCTGACCAGCATCGACGAGATGATGCGCACCGTCGGCGCGAAGCTGGCCGCGCACCTGCACCTCTCTCTTTGTGCGTTCGTCGAGATCGACGAGTCGGCAGACCAGGTTGTGATCGCGCACGAATGGCACCGCGACGACGTGCCCGGCATCGCCGGCGTGCATCGGCTTGCCGACTTCGTCGACCCGGAGTTCATCCGGCGGGCTCGCAGCGGCGAGATCATCGTCGTACGCGACACCGCCGCCGATCTTGTCACCGACGCCGAGAAATTCGCCGCGCTGAAGATTGCGTCCTTTCTGTGCGTGCCTCTTCTCCAGAACGACCAATGGCGCTTCGCGCTGTGCCTCTATCACTCCGAGCCCTACCAGTGGCGCGACGACGAGATCGAGGTGACGCGCGAGCTGACGGCGCGCATCTGGACGCAACTGCAGCGTTTGCGCAGCGAAGCCGAATTGCGCGAAAGCGAAAAGCGTTATCGCACGCTTTTCGAGTCGATCGACGAGGGCTTCTGCATCCTCGAGAAGGTCGACGGCGAAGCCGGTGCGCCGCTGGATTTCCGCTATGTCGAGGCCAATCCGGCGTTCGAGGTTCAGTCGGGCGTGCGCGACGTGGTCGGCAAGACCATTCGGCAGGTGTTTCCGGGCGTCTCCGAGGATTGGTACACCACGTACGACTCGGTGCTCAAGACCGGCACGCCGATCCGCTTCGAACGCGACCTCGCGCCCGCCGAGCGGATGCTGGAGCTCTACGTTTTCCGGCTCGAGCCCGAAGCCCTGGGTCGCATCGCGATCATTTTCAAGGATGTCACCACGCGCAATCGGCTGCAGCGCAAGACCCAGGAACAGGCCGAGGCGCTGGCCGATCTCGACCGCCGCAAGGACGAGTTCCTCGCCATGCTCAGCCATGAGCTTCGCAACCCGCTGGCGCCGATCGCCAATGCGCTGATGTTGCTGCGCCTGCAGAAAAGCGAAGATCCGATCCAGCAGCAAGCCCGCGGCGTCATCGAGCGCCAGGTCGCGCAGTTGAAGCATCTGATCGACGACCTGCTGGAAGTCTCCCGCATCAGCACCGGCCGGGTCCGGCTTCGCCAAGAGCGCGTCACCCTCGGCGGCGTCGTCGAACGGGCGGTGGAGTCGGCGCAGGCGCTCATCGCACAGCATCGGCACGAGCTCACGGTGTCGCTCCCACCGCAACCGATCTGGCTGCATGCCGATGCCGCCCGTCTCGAACAGGTCGTCGTCAACCTGCTCACCAACGCCGCCAAGTACACCGACAATGGCGGCCGCATCGCGCTGAGCATTCGGCAGGAGGGCGATGCGGCCGTGCTGCGGGTGCGCGACACCGGCGTGAGCATACCGGCCGAGCTGCTGCCGCACATCTTCGACCTGTTCACACAAGGCGAACGATCGCTCGACCGCTCTCAGGGCGGCCTGGGTATCGGCCTGTGCCTGGTGCAACGACTCGTCGAGCTGCACGGCGGCACCGTCTCGGCGACAAGCGTGCTCGGTCAAGGCAGCGAATTCATCGTGACCGTGCCCGCCCTGGCAGCAGCGACGGCGCCTGCGCCAGCGCTGCCAGGCTCTGCGTCCCGGACGGCTGACAAGGGGTGCCGGGTGCTGATCGTCGACGACAACGTGGATGCCGCCGAAAGTCTGGCAGCCTTGCTTGAACTCTCGGGGCACGATGTGCGGACGGCCTTCGACGGACCTACCGGCCTTCGGGCGGCCCTTGATGACACGCCGGATGTGATGCTGCTCGACATCGGCCTGCCGGGCCTGACCGGCATCGAAGTGGCCGAGCGGATTCGCCGCCAACCCGCGCTCGAGCGCACCGTGCTCATCGCGCTGACGGGATATGGGCAGGAGTCGGATCGGAAGCGCTCCCGCGACGCCGGATTCGACCATCACCTCACCAAGCCGGCCGATTTCGTCGAACTCGGGAAGATCCTCGCGGCCGTTTTCGAGACCTCGGCCCGCGTGCCTGTTCGCTGACGCGATGTTCCGGCCAGCGATGTCGCGCTGGCCACACTGATTGCTGCCGGCAGCGCAAGCCGGCCTCGGTTACAGCGTGAAAAAACGGCCCAGAGAACGAAATCTCCAAGCCGTTGATCCTAAAAACGTGAGTTACCCGGTCGGCGTAGGACCGACCAGCACCGGTAAAGGCGGCCCGACGCCGACGATCCGGTCGCAGATGTAGCGCACCAAGGCGGCCCAGCGGTCGATCGAGGGGAACTGCTCCGCAGTACG
>JANXZN010000159.1 GCA_025355545.1 Rhizobacter sp. | reverse complement strand
CGTACTGCGGAGCAGTTCCCCTCGATCGACCGCTGGGCCGCCTTGGTGCGCTACATCTGCGACCGGATCGTCGGCGTCGGGCCGCCTTTACCGGTGCTGGTCGGTCCTACGCCGACCGGGTAACTCACGTTTTTAGGCTGAATCCTGTTCCACCGATCGGAGAGCCGATGAATTCGAGGGAGGCCTCCACGCCGTAGCTTTCCAGCGGAAAGTCCTGCATTTCACGCATCGACGTGCCGCGCGCGTACCTGACGGCCACGCATTGAACGAGTTCGTGCGCAAGGAGAACGCGCTCTTCCTCGGCCGCGGCACGCACTTCCCGGTCGCCCTCGAAGGCCCGCTCCCGCCAAAGGAGATTTGCCATGTCCACCATGGCGATGCCTACCCCGCCGTCGAGCTCAAGCAGGGGCCTCGCGCGCTCTTCTCGGCGCAGATGCCGGTCGTCGCGATCGCGCCAAGCGATGCGCTGCTCGAAAACTTGAAAGGCATCCTGCATGAGGTACGGACGCGGGGCGGTGAGCTCTTCGTGTTCGCCGATTCCGACTGGCACATCGAATCGGGCGAAGGCCTGCACTTGATCGGCATGCCCGAGCACTATCGCGTGCTCTCGCGGCTCCTGCACTTCATGCCGCTCCAACTGCTCGCGTATCACATCGGCTGCGCGCGCGGCACCGATGTCGACAGGCCGAGGAACCTGGCGAAGAGCGTGACAGTGGAGTAGGGATCGAATCGAAACGGTGTCAGCCCGAAGGTGCACGAGGGGCGTCGAGTCCACGCGTCACCTGCCCCACGAACCGAAGTAGCGCCGCGGTGGGCTGCTTGTCGCGATGGACAACCCAGTAGCATTGCCGGGCCATTCTCGGCAGGGTCGTGGAGACACGGCAGAGGCGCCCGGCCTCGAGCAGGTCTTCCACCACCCAATGCGAAAGACACGCGATGCCGAGTCCTTCCGCTGTGGCGTGCTTGATCGCTTCCGAGCTTCCCAGCTCGATGCTTTGCCGATAAGACCGCAGATGCGGCAGCAGCAACTGGTCGGTGGTCTCCCGCGTGCCGGAACCCGGTTCGCGCAGCAGCCAGACGAACTCGCGCAGAGCCTTCACGGGCACGCGCTCGCCGATGCCAGAACCTTGCGTGGCTCGCGCCCGCTCGCCGTGCGGTGAAGCGACGATGACCATCTCGTCTTGCAGCCAGGGGGTGACGACCAGCGACGCCTGGTGGCACGGCCCCTCGATCAGCCCGATGTCCAGTTCGAACGCCGCGACGGCGTCGCAGATGGCCGCGGTGTTGCCAACCGTGACCTTCGACTTCCAGGCCGTGCCGTCGCCACGATGTCCGTCCCCAAGGAATCGACCGAGCAGCTTCGGCAGCACGTAGCTGCCGATCGTGGTGCTTGCACCGACTCGGAGGGATTGCAGTTGCGCGCTGCCCTCGCGCGCCATCTGCTCGATGCCTGCCGCGCCATCCAGCAGCGCGAGCGCACGCGGCAGCAACGCTCGCCCGTTGTCGTTGAGCAGCAGCCGCTTGCCGGCGCGGTCGAACAGGCGCAATGACAGGAGCCGCTCGAACGCGTTGACCGCGGAACTGGTGGCCGACTGCGACAGCGCGATCTCGGCACTCGCCGCCGTGGTGCTGCCGCTGCGCGCCACGGCGACGAAGATCTGCAACTGGCGCAGCGTGAGACGCAGGATGTGCAAGATGGCCTCTTCATAGCGATTTGACAGGTACATCTTACGCAAACAACCCGTTGGACAGCTGGGGCGTCGGAACCCTAGATTCCAGGCTGATCACTCGACACCGCACGCAAACGCCATGACCCCGACCGCTTCCGTGACCGCACCGACCCAGGCCACTCTCGCCGTACCGGCGCCGCAGTCACTGCTGCGCCTGCTTCCGGGCCTCGCGGTCAGCGGCGCGCTCGCCGCCGCCGGCATGGCGCTCGGCCGCATCGGCTGGTTCCAGCAGCATGCCTTCAGCGCGCTGACCCTGGCCATGGTCCTCGGCATGTCCGTCGGCAACACCATCTACCCCCGCTTCGCCGCTGCGAGCGGCGCCGGCATCGATTTCTCGAAGCAAAACCTGCTGCGCTTGGGGGTGGTGCTCTACGGCCTGCGCCTGACCGTGCATGACATCGGGCAGGTGGGTATCGCCGGCATCGCGATCGACGTCCTGGTGCTCGGCTCGACTTTCGCGCTCGCCTGCTGCATCGGCACGCGATGGCTCGGACTGGACCGCAAGACGGCGATGCTGATCGGCGCCGGCAGCTCGATCTGCGGCGCCGCCGCGGTGATGGCAACCGAGCCGGTGGTGCGGGCACGCGCCGAACAGGTGAGCGTCGCGGTCGCCAGCGTCGTGGTATTCGGCACGCTGGCGATCTTTCTGTACCCGTTGCTCTACCAACTGAACCAGCACTGGCCGCTGATTCCCGGCGGCGCGAGCGGCTTCGGCATTTATGTTGGCTCGACGATCAACGAGGTGGCCCAGGTGGTGGCCGCGGCTCGTTCGGTGGGGCCCGGTGCGGCCGACGCCGCAGTGATTGCGAAGATGGTGCGTGTGATGATGCTGGCGCCCTTTCTGCTCGCGCTGTCCGCGTGCCTGGCACGGAACGCGGCGTGCGGCAAGGCGGATGACGAAGCTGTTGGTCACGCCAGAATGGCGCCGAGCAAGCTCGCCGTGCCCTGGTTCGCCTTCGGCTTCGTCGGCGTGGTGCTCTTGAATTCGCTGGATTGGTTGCCCGCGCGGGTGGTCAGCGTGATGATCGAGGTCGACACCGTGCTGCTCGCAATGGCGATGGCCGCGCTCGGCTTGGCCACTCATTTGGGTGCGATCCGAAAGGCCGGTATCAAGCCGCTGTTGCTGGCGCTGGTTTTGTTCGGCTGGCTGGTGGTGGGCGGTGGGCTGATCAACCGCTGGGTGCCGGCGTTGCTGGCGTGACCCAAACAATGCGGCAGGATCAGAATGAATCGAATCCATTGTCCGTCCACGTTGTGCGGGCCCGCGCCGGATACTCCGGGCAGATATCGAAGTTCAGACAACGATGGGCGATTCGCAGCGCCGTTTCAGCCTCCGCGGGGATCGAAGCCCGCGCGAAGATGAACCCCAAGTAGCTCGCCCCATCGGGAGGCGGTGCGACGATCTGGCCGGGCTCCGCCGTGATCGTCACCCCGGTGACCCCTGGTACCGACTGCGCGGCGGCCATGCCTTCGAGGCCGTGGTAAATGCCGCGCCGCGGAATCGGGATCATCATGACCCCCGCAGCGCCGCTCTCATCGGCAGGGGCAAGCGGTTCTGGCATCGGGTTGCCCACCAACGGGCGCAGGATCATCTCCTCCAGGCTCATTCCCAGGGAATGGGTGAGCACCCGCCCGCACAAGCCCCCGATCGAGCGAGCCGCGATCTCCAGCAGCCAGATGCCGTGCTCATTGACGCGCGCTTCGGCGTGGACCGGTCCGGTCATGAGCCCGGACACACGGCAGGCCCGGGCTACCTCGTGATGGATGCGATCCTGCAGCGCCCCCGGCAGCCGGGAAGGCGTGACGTAGAGGGTTTCCTCGAAATACGGCCCGTCCAGGGGATCGGGCTTGTCGAACAGGGCGAGGGTCGTGAGTTCGCCCCGTGCCAAGCTGGCTTCCAGCGCGTACTCGCGTCCGGGAATGAAGTCCTCGACGATCAGGCCCAGCGCCTGCGCGTCCCGGTCGGCCCGGGACTGGATGGCCCGCACCCGGTTCACGGCCCGCACCAGCGCTTCGGAATCATCGGCACGGATCACGCCGCGGCTCCCCGACAAACGCCGGGCCTTCACGACCACCGGAAACTTCAACCCGGGAAGCAGACTCCGGGGGTCTTCGCCGGTCGGCAGGTGGTGGAATTCGGGACACAGGAACTCGCGCTCCCGGAGCAGCCGGCGGAATGCCAGCTTGTCGCCCACCCGGCGCACCGCGTGGGCGGGATTGCCCGGCAGGCCAAGACGTTCCGAGAGCAGCGCTGCAAGCTCGACGCCCGAATCGTCCACCGCCAGCACGGCATCCAGGGTGCCGCCGATCTCCCGCAGAACGGTGTCGGCCGCCCGCTCCGGCTGGTCGAAATGGAGCGCCATGATGGGGGGCAGGCCCCAGGATGGCGCCAGTCGGTGGCAGTAGTTGGCCGCAGCCACGATCTCGACGCCCAGGTTTTTAGCAGCGGCAATGAAGTCGTCGTTACGGTAGCCGGTGGTGGGCAGAAGCAGCAGGACGCGCTTCATGGATTGGCTGGTTCAGAAAGACTGGAGTTGCTGGTCGGTCGGCTCGGCGCAGCAGTACCACGGCTCCGACAGACGGGGGATCGGAGATCCGAGATTCCCTGCGAGCATCGGTGCGGGACGCTGCGCAGCCTCGTGGGCCATGCGCCATACGGCGGCGAACACTTCGCGGCGCGGCAATCCCTGCTGTTCACATCGGGCTACCAGCGCCTGCAGGTCAAGTTGCAATCGGTCGACGCGGGGATCGGGATGGCTCCATGGATAGCCCAGGAGCCTGGCGTCGAAGGCCATCAGCTTTTCCCTGAACCCGGGGAGCTGCAGAAGATAGGAGCCTTCGGGAACGAGCAGCCGGATGGTGAGCTGCACCAGAGGCACGCTTTCCACGATTTGCAGCTCCACGAGCCGCTCCAGCAGGGCGATGTAGCCTTCCAGTGTCGTCCAGGGGGTGAAGGCGACAAAGGTCGGGGCGAGCGCAATGCCGGCTTCGCGGGTGAGCGCCACGGCCCGGTCGAAGTCGCGGCTCGTATGGTTCTTGGCGAAAAGGCGCAGGATGTCGTCGTCCACAGACTCCACCGCGGAGGTGATGAACAGGCACCCGCTGCGCCGCAACTCGGGCAGCAGTTCGGCGTGATCGATGAGGTGCTGGATCTTGATGGTGGCGTCGAACGTGACTTCGGGAAACGTGTCGTGCAACGCCCGAGCCAGCCTGAGGCCATGGGTGGGGCCGTTGAAGAAATCCGGGTCGCCGAAGGAAATGTGCGTTGCTCCTTCCCTGACCTGCTGCCGGATGTCTTCCATTACCACGCCTGCCGGGACGATGCGGAATATTCCCCGGTACACCGGGACCACCGGGCAGTGCCGGCACAGGTGCTTGCAGCCCCGGCTGCCTTCGGCAAACCCTGCCACCCGGGTGGTGCCGTCCGGCAGCACCAGGTGGGCGTAGCGGGAGAGCGCTGGCAGGCCGCTGCGGTCCGGTACCTCGAACGGGATCTTGCCCAGGCTGATGACCGGCTCGGTCTGGGCCATCGCCGTCCCTCTTCGGGTCGTCGCAGTTCCATTCGCCAGCAGCCGCTTGGCAAGCGTCACCAGCGCGAGCTCCACCTCCCCGCCCAGCACGCTGCCCACGCCCAGTGCGCGCAGCAGCGTCTCGTTCATGGGGGCGTAGAGCCCGTAGACGCAGAGGTGGGCCTTCGGGGCGAGCCGACTGATGTGTGGCAGAGCCTGCACCGCGATGCGGGTCGCGGTATGCATGCCCACATAAACAGCGACCAGGCCCGCACTCCCCAGCATTTCGGGATCGAGCTTCTCGAGCGACAGATCGACGCAACTCACCGCAAAGCCCTCGCGCTTGAGCCAGGCGGCGGGCTCGGCAAGGGCAAACGGTTGCCGCCCCAGTTCATAGGGATTGATGAGGACGATCTTGAAGGGGGGCGCCGCTTCGAGTGTCGGCAATGGCGCAATCAGGGGCAACATGGACGGCGAAAACCGAGGGCCCGATGCAGCTATTTTGATTTCGGCCGTTGCTCGAAAGGCGCGGAGCCCGGCTCGCGGCTCGCCCCGGCCTCTTTCAGGCCATCAAGGTATTTTCCCCACAACGCATCCCGGTTACTGCCCAGCCAGAACAGATAGTCCCAGGAGTAGATGCCTGTGCTGTGCCCGTCGGAGAACGTCGGCTGCACCGCGTAGTTGCCGACCGGCTCGAGAGCCGAGATATCCACCTCGCGCTTGCCGACCTGCAGCACTTCCTGACCGGGTCCGTGCCCGCGCACTTCGGCGGAAGACGAATACACACGCAGCAACTCGTAGCTCAACTCGAACCGGCTGCCGTCCGAAAACACGAGTTCCATAACCCGCGACTTCTGGCGCAGCTTGATTTCCGTCGGTGCTGGCGTAGGGGTACCCATCGGCCAAATCAGAGGTCTGTTCGCATGGCGCTGCGGCCTACTTCTGTGACGGCGGGGTATAGCCGCCGGCAACGTCGGCGCCGCTGCCGAAGAAGTATTTCTCCATCTGCAGCTTGAGGTAGTCGCGCGCCTTCTTGTCGGCGAGGTTGAGCCGGTTCTCGTTGAGCAGCGTCTTCTGGTGCTCGAGCCACTGCTTCCAGGCTTCCTTCGACACGTTCTCGAAGATGCGCTTGCCGAGTTCGCCTGGATAGGGCAGAAAATCAAGTCCCTCGGCCTCGCGCCCAACCTTGATGCATCTAACCATACGCGCCATGAACGAACTCCAGACGACGCCCATCACAAGCCCGATGAACCGTGCGCCGAGTATAGGCAGGCGAATGCCCCTGCTGAGAACGAGCACCCCCGGATCACCTGCGAAACGAGCGACCGGACGACATCGCGCGCGTCATGAATGAGCAGACCGGGGCTGCCGCCGCGCCGGGCTTCGAGGAGCAGCTATCTTCGCATCAGACGATGGTCCTGGCGTGGCGGTCGGGCGCCTCGAAGGACTCGGCCAATTCTGGCCACCACCCATCCACCGCGCCGCTCGGGCATCAGCTTGCGGTCGATATCGGTGGGGTTGCAGATGCACACCATCGGTCGCGCCGCGTCGGTGGGGATAGGGTAGTCAGCGCTCTCCACCGCTACTCGGCGAACAGGGTCGCCGGCTTGCTCGAGATCACTGCTGCCGGGCGAGCGGCAGGTTGAGAAGGAGATTCTGCGGCTTCAACCGCAACCGCCGCTCGCGGTCCATCGCCATCGCGAGATAGACCGGACGCCCTGCGATCGCTGGCCGCATATCGGCTGGAGGCCGACGTGCCATACCCAGTGCTCGTCGTCGATGGCGCGCTCGTGCTCGATGGTGACGTCGACGGCGAGAAAATGCCGCACCCACTTTTCGAGCACGCGCGCCAGTGCTTCGAGCGCAGGCCGGCCACGGTTGAGACTGATCGAGAAATCCTGGCGCTCGTCGCGACCCCAGTAGGCCTGCGCATTGCCGTCGTCCAGCACATCGATGTCGACGCCCGTGCCGGGGTGCGGTTCTGCGCAAGCAATTCGACGAGCGAACCCAAGCCGCTGGCGGTCGCAAAGAGCTCGACCGTTGTTTCGTCGGCCGCCATCACCGCGCCGTCTTCGGTGATGGCGATCTTCTGGGTTCGGAACAGCATCTCCGCGGCACGCGCTTCCATCGGCGCCGCGTCGGCGGTGAGAATATGACGAAGCAGGATCTGCGTCAGTTGCTGGACGAACAGCGGCGGCACATCGACCCCATCCCCCTGGAACAGCCCGACGTACGCGGCCTCAAGCGAGCTTGCGGACAGGAGACGGGTCCGGAAACGGAGCCAGATGCCGTAGTTTTCACGCGCGTCCGGATCCGCCATGGCGCCGATTTCTTCGGCCGTGACCGCACAGCGCGGACTGGCAATCAAGGCGTCGTGCAACGTCTGCTCGGCCGGGCAGGATTCGCTGACCGGCGCGAACTCGGGCCGCAACAGATAGCTGCGAAGAAAGTCGTCGGTCACGGTGAGGCGGCCGTCCGCGCCGACCGTCAGTAACCGATAACCGCACGATGGCCAGAAGTCCGGCATCAAGCCTCCAACATGGATTGCTTCAGATCGGTCTGCACCGGCTTGTCGGCAAGCCAGATCCTCGTCAGCACACGGTTGAACGGCTCCCCGGGGATCGATCCTTTGGCCGAGCCGTTCAATCCGATCCTGGTGGCACCATCGACGAAGTCCAGCGTCGCCACGTCTTTTTGGTTGCCCTCGTTGAACGACTCCATCGTCGCAACCATCTGGTCGACCTGCGGCTTGATCGCCGCCAGCTCTTCGGCCGAACCGTTCTCCTTGATCCCGACGGTCAACGTGTCAATCAACTGGTCGGCGGAGAGGTTGCGCAGGATGTCGAGCTGGATGCGCCGGGGTTCCTTGGCGAGCACACCGGCAAGGTTGTTGGTTTTTGCCGGCACGTAGAGGCTGCCCACATAGACCTTGAACATTGCGCGGGTCTGGATGCCCGCCCCAGCAACGTCATCACGGTCATCGTCAACTTGCGCATGTCTCCTCCATTGTGATCGTAGTGTTGTGGTGTTGTGGCCGCGCGCCCTGCGGACGCGCACGGCCAGTACTCCGTGACGTCGATGCGCGGACGTAATCGCCGTGGGCGGACGCGTATTGGCGACGATCATGTACATGAGACATGAGGATGGCTCTCATGGGCGTCACCCAGAGCAACTGACCGTCGGAACGCAGCGCCGAATCGATGCGCTCGACCAGTTTGCAGATCGCGATTTCCGCAGCGACGCGATGCCGCAGCCGACGCCGCGCGCCGCGAAGGCGGTGGCCTCGCCGCCGGCGATCGCCTAAAAGGTCGAGATCGCCCATTGGTTGTTGGCGACGTTGAGGATCACCGGCGCGCGATAGACATCGGCGAAGGTCAGCGCGGTGTGGAAGTCGGCCTCGGCAGTCGCGCCGTCGCCGATCCAGGCCGCCGCGATTCTGCTGTCGCCCTTGATCGCCAAGGCCATGGCCCAGCCGACAGCCTGGATGAACTGCGTCGCCGGGGTGCCCGAGACCGTGAAGAAAGCGGCGCGCTTGTACGCGTGCAGCACCGGCAACTGGCGGCCCTTCAGGGGATCGCCTTGGTTCGACATCGCCTGGCACATCTCTCGACCTTCGAGATGTCGTCGCGCGCCAGCAGCAGGCCCGGCTGGCGGTAGGTCGGAAAGCACATGTCGCCGGGCTGCAGCGCCAGCGCAGGCGCGGTGGCGATCGCCTCCTCGCCCAGGCACTGGATGTAGAACGAGATCTTCTTCTGCCGCTGCGCGATCAGCATGCGTGCGTTGTAGGCGCGCGTCTTCAGCATCGCGCGCAGGCCGTGACGCAGCCGATCCGTATCGATCTTCGGCGCCCAGGGCCCGACGGCGCAGCCTTCGTCGTCGAGCACGCGTGCCAGCGTGTAGGCGAGGTCGCTGGTGTCGGCCGGCATGGCCTCGACCGGCGGCCGCCGCACCTCGCCGGCGCGCGACAGGTGCAGGTACGAGAAGTCGGTCTCGTGGCCTGGGCGCCCGGTCGGCTCGGGCACGTGCAGTCGAAGGGGTGCTGTGCTCATCCGCGTTCCGCCATGCCCGGAAAATGCCGCGACCCGTGCCATTACTGGAGCTTGATCTCGCCGTCGAACCTGACATCGAGCCGCAGCGCGGCGATCTGCAGCGTCATCGTCGCAGCGAGCGTCTCGCCGCCGGCGATCGTGCCTGCGGCGAGGGCATTCGCCACCGCCTGTTCGATCTCGCGCTGCGAACTGACGCCGAACGTCTTGAGAAGCTTGCGAATACTGAGATTGAAAGTTTCCTGGTCCATGACGACCTCCATGTGCAAAGCGACCGACTCGGCCCGAGATGGAGTGTGAAGCCGCCTGAGCCAAATCCGCAGTGTGCTCCCGGGCGAGCCGCTTTCGCGCGTCCGGACGTCTCGCTGTGGCGCCGGATGGATGCTTCCATCGGTGGCCGCCGAGCAAATACTCTGGCGTGCCACGGCGGGACCTGCATGGATTCTGCTGGCAGTTGCCTGCCGGGCAACCGACGGCGAATCGCCGTCATGGGAGCCGCTCATTCGACTGGCGACAGGTGCGCGACCCGAGCATGGTGCCCTGGCCATGGACACGCAGCGCTTCTCGGTCAAGGGACGGGTCATCAGCGGCGATGACCCGCTGCTGCAGGACGCCTTGGTGCAGGTCCATGAATCGTCGGAGCGGCCCAGGTGTCTTTGCGTACCCGGCGGGATCGAGATGTACGTCGCCCGCCATCGGTACTTCGTCGTCAAGCGCATGCCCGAGACCGGCAGCCGGCACCGCCCGAGCTGCACGTCCTACGAGCCGGACCCGGCCTCGTCGGGCCTGGGCGAGTTGGTCGGTGATGTGGTGCGGGAATCCCCGGCCGGGGAGGTCGAGTTGTGCGTGGACTTCCCTTGGATGCGAACCCAGGGCCACGGCGGATCGCGCAGCGATGCCGCGTGCCTGGCGATGTCGAGGCGGCACGCCGTCGCATCAGCCTGCATGGCCTGATTCACTTCCTGTTCGAGCGGGCTGGATTCAACCGCTGGACGCCAGCCATGGAGGGCAAGCGCAACCAAGGCGTGCTTCACAAGTACCTGA
>JANXZN010000158.1 GCA_025355545.1 Rhizobacter sp. | reverse complement strand
CTCGTCAGCTCGCTCTCCTGCTCATCCGTCAACTCAACCGCCGGGGCTACTCGCAATTGCTCGCTCCAATTCAAATCGAAGTAGGGCATTCGAGTCGGGTAGCGATGTTAAGTTCCGTCAAGATTCAAACACTACACTAGGTACTGCGCGACTGCGCGTTCGCCATCGCGCCCGAGCGCGAGCTCTCGAAGCCGCTTTTTCGTGCGGATGACTCTTATGACTGCGTACCCGCAAGCCAAGAGAGCACCAGCCGTGAAGACCCACGGATTCGGCTTCATGTTGATTGCGTATCGCCACCATTCGAGTGCTGCAATGAAAACCATGAACAGCGACACCACCAGCGGTGCGAGAACTCCGTCGTAGGCGACATCGGAGATCTCGTCAGCTATCGACTGGCCGGGAAGGCGCAGCGGCTTGCCGGAGAGCGGGGAGCGCTTTGCGTTGGAACGGTTCACGTCGTGGCCATTGGGTCGAGTTCAGAAGACGGCGAGAAGGGACGTTTGCTTGATCGAGCATAACGTGGGCCATCAACGTCCGGCAGCCGCGGCTTGAAGCCGTAGCCCGCGTTTGTCCTCGCAGTGCGTTGGACTGTCGAACTCGATCTACGCGACCGCCTTGACTCGCCGAAGCCGCTGAGCGCCGCACGCCTCACAAGGAAATGTGGCTCCGCCACTTTCCTTGATCCCCGCGGGGGACGGACGCCGCGAGGCGGCGTCCTTGGGGCGCTCAATCGATGAGGACGACAACTGCCGCCTGTCAGCGCGCCTTCGCTGCCGGCTTGGCGCGCTTCTTCGCGGCCTTCTTGGCAGCGGGCGGCGGCGTGGCCTTCTTGGCAGCGGGCGGCGGCGTGGCCTTCTTCGCCGCCGGATTGCGCGCTGTGCCGGGCGCGGCGTGCGGCCGATCGTCGCGCGGCGCGCGGCCGGGCTGCAGTCGCTGCACCAATTCGACCAGGCGGTCGGCGGTGCGCGCCAGCGCCTCGTCGTCGAACTGCACCAGCGCCAGCGCATCGCAGAGCCGCGACAGCAGCTCCATCTGCGACACCATCGTGTCGATCTGCGACGGCTTCACGGTGACGTTGAGCATCGCGTCGGCATAGGCGCGCGCGATCTCCTCGAACACCGCTCGCCCGGCATCGCCGGCACGGCCGAAGCCGCCGTCGATGAGGTGCTCGACGAGCAAGGCCTCGGGCTGCGAGATCGCATCCCACAGGTTCGGGTTGAGCGCGAAGCCTTGCGCGGCGGCACGCCGGCACTGCTGCGCGAGCTCGATCGCGGCGTCGCGGCTGGCCGGGCTCGCCCAATCGGTCAGCGCGTCGAGCGCGAGGCGGTTCAGCGCGTGATAGGGGCTGAAGCGGCTGCTGCCCGGGCTGCCTTCGGCGCTCTGGTAGGCGACGATTGCGCGGGCGAGGCTGTCGATCATCTCGCGCCGCGCGACGTCCAGGTCGGCCTCGCTCAGGCGCTGCGTTAGCAGGCGCCGCGCCTGCAACGCGGCCTTGCGCTTCAGCGCACTGCCGCGCAGCGCGGCGCGTTCACCGTGCGGCGCCGGCGGCAGCAAGGCGCCGGCGTCGGTACCGGCCACGGGAACAGTGGCGAAGCGGGTCTCGACGAGTGCGTCGAGGCCGTCGAGACGCCTCAGCGCCATGTCGATCAGCGCCTCGGCCGTGTGCGGCCCGCCCTTGGCATGCTTGCCGACCGCGAACTCGGCGTGCGCGCGTTGCTCGCCGAGCCGCGCCTCGACGTTCGCGAGCTTCTCGATGTCGTGGATCGGCACCAGGCCGACGGTGTCGACGGCCTGCACCGCGGCGAGCAGGCAATCGCGCGCGCGTTCGAGCTGCCCCAGCTCGAACCAGGTGCGGCCGAGCGCCGACTGCAGCTGAGGCAGGTTCTGCCAGGCCGGTGGGCAGCGCTGCTTCAGCAGGGCGGTGATCGCGTCGGCTTGGGCGCACATCTCGGCGTCGGAGAAACTCTCGCGCCGCCGCGACAGGTCGGCGCGCCGGCGCGCGAGCTCGTCGAGCAGCTCCTCGGGTGACACCGGCGGGCTGCCGGCATCGGCACGCGGCGCGTCGGGCGCGCGCGGCTCGGCCAGCCAGCCGGGCTCGCCGTAGGCCTGGAACGCGCCCCAGGTGATGTCGTCGGGGTGCGCCTGCCAGACCGCGCGGCGCGCCTCGAAGACCGCGTCGCCGAAGGGCCGCCGGCGCAGCAGCACCTGCTCGTAGAAGGACTGGCCGAACAGCTTCGCGGAATCGTCGTTGACGGCCCAGCCGGCCACGACGACGCAGCGCACGCCAACCTCGATCAGCTCGCGCGCGACGCTGGCGGCGAGCTTGTTGACGCCCTTGCCCGTATCCATCTGGCCGAGGTGGCAGCAGTTCAGGAACACGAGCTCCGGCACCGTCTCCATCGCCGCGATCTCGGCCGCGGTGATCAAGAGGCCGCCAGACAACAGCACGCCGCTGCGGCGCCGGCCGTCGGCGTGCAGCAGGTCGAACACACCGTGCGCCGAGATGTGCAGCAGGCGCCAGGGCTGGCCGTAGAGCCTGGTCAGGACGTCGCTGGCGCTCTGGTCCTCGCCGATCACCGACTCGACCGTGTAGCCCATGCTGCCGAGCACGACCGCGGTGGCCTCGGCCTCGGCCTGCGCGCCGGGCAGCGCCGGCGGCGCCTGCGTCGGCCGGCCGGCTATCAGCGGGAAGGCGTCGGTGAAGCCGGCCACCGACGGGTTGCCGATCACCAGCGCGCGCCGCTCGATGCCCTGGCGGACATGGGAGCGGAAGCGCCAACTCGTCAGCTGACGCACGACCGCGGTGCGCAGCGCCAGCGGCAGCTTGTCGTCGCCGCTGCGGCCGGGGTCGTCGGCCAGCATCAGCTCCCAGGGCAGGTTCGCGGTGCAGGCGTCGACGACGAGAACGACACGGTCGAGCTGGCGCGCGGCGTCCTTGAAGTCGTGCGGCACCATCAGCTGGAACAGCATGCGGCCGAAGTCTTCGTTCCAGGTCGGGTTGTGGAGCTGCTGCGCGACGAGTTGCTCGATCAGGCCCGGCTGGCGCTGCAGCGCCACCGATTCGGCGCGCGCGCGCTGGCCGACATAGGTGAAGCGCAGCCGGTCGGCGATCGGCGCCGCGGCCGGTGCGCCGGCATCGGCGGTGGCCTGCGGCACGGCCGCGCCGTCCGGCGGGCAGGCGTCGTCGTTGCGGTCGGCGTCGGCGATGATCAGGCGCGGCCAGTAGCTCGAACTGCGGTCGTCGAACAGGCGCTGGCGCAGCCCTTCGCCCTGCGCGAGCTCGTTGCGGCACACCAGCATCGTGCCGTGCTTGGCGGCCTGCGCGGCGAGCTGTGGCCCGAGCTGGCGCAGTGCGTAGACCGCGCTGATCGAGGTGTCGAGGTAGAGCTCGACGATGTCGAGCCGATTGATGCGAATGTTCAGCCGCGTGGTCTCGAAGAACTTCGCGTTCGCTTCCATCACGCCGCGCACCAGCGCCTCGACCGAGGCCGCGACCGTCAGGTTGGCCGACGAGTTGTAGCCCAGCAGCAGCGTGGCCAGCGGCACCTCGCGATCGTCCTTGCCGAGCACGTCGATGACCTGCAGCAGGTAGCGCAGCGCGCCGGTGCGCACCGCCTCGGTCAGGTCCGACGGGCTCAGCGCGCGGTCGTACGAACCGAGGCCGGCGACGACCGCACCCGACAGGCTGCCGCGCTGGCGTTCGATGTCGTTCGGCACGCGCAGCACCACGGTCGCGGTGCCGCGCCCGCCGGCGTACAGGCCCAGGCTGTAGCGCTCGCTGAGGTCGCCGCCGAGCAGCTCGCGGTCGATCAGCGATTCGGCCCCGGCGATCGGGTCGCGTTCGTAGTGGCCGACCATGATGGGCTGCGAGATGAAGCGCAGGTCCATCGCCTTCACTGCGACCTCGAGCCGGCGCTTCGGACGCGGCGGAATGCGGTTGCGCTTCGAGCCGCCCATCAGCCCGCGCTGCAGCGCATCGGGGTCGTCGGCGGTCGGCGGGCCGGCGTCGTAGCCGACCGGCATCGGCTGCTGGATCGCGCGCAGCGCTGGCGGCGTGACCGACAGGCGCGCGGTCGTGCCGGCGGTCAGCAGGTCGGCGAGCGCCGGAAAGTGCTCCTCGGTCGACGGCAGGTCGCCGTGCGCTGCGGGCAGGTAGTAGTAGTGGCCGATGCCGCCGATGCGGCCCGACTCCCAGCTCACGGTGCCGTCGCCGCGCGTCGTGCCGACCATCTTCAAGCGCGTGGAGCCCTTGCCGTCGGGCTCTTCGCGCACGCCGCAGGGCGTGTTCGGCGCGACGCCGAAGACGTAGGCGCTCTTCCCTTCATAGGCCGCCGGCAGCGTCGGCGTGGCCGCTCCGTCGGCGTCCCACAGCCAGCGTGCCTGGTCGAGCACGTCCTGCGCCGGCGTGCCGGCGCGGTGGTCGCCGAACCACAGGTCGGTGACCTTTGCCTTGAGATCGACCCAGGTCGCCGCCTTCTGGAACTCGTATTGGCCGCCGCCGCCGTCCTGGCCCTGGAACATGTCGACGAAACCCGGCTTGGGCAGCAACTGCAGCGCGCCGCGGAAGCCCGCGACGATGTCGAGCACTTCCTGCATGTCGTGCTTCAGGTCGAGCCGCACCAGGGTGCGCAGGGTGTCGCCCTTGCCGATCACGTTCTCGACCATCGAGTGCGCGCCCTGGTTGGGCGTGCCCAGCATCACGAAGCGCGCGCCGTCGCGCGCCATCAGCGCGTCGATCACCGAGCGCCGCTTGTGGATCGCGGCGCGCACGACGAGACCGCCCATGCTGTGCGCGAGCAGGCGGATCGGCTGCTGCGTCTGCTTCATCAGCCGGTCGAGGAATTCGCCCAGGCGCTCGGCCAGCACGTCGAGCGGCTGGCGCCAGTCGTAGGGGAAGGGCTCGACGCGGTGGCTGTCGGCCAGGTACTGGCAGACCTTGCCGTAGAACATCGCGAACAGCGCCTCGGCCTCGACCGAGGGCTGACCCCATTCGATCTTGCTCAGGCCGCCGGAGGCGATGTCCAGCGGGTCGAACCAGACGCGGTCGCCACCGGCCGCCTGCAGATGCGAGCCCATCACGCCGGGCAGCACGACGACGACCGGGCGATCCGCCGCACTTGCGTCGCGGCTCGCTGCCGAGGCGGCCAGCGCCTGGGCGAACTCGGCCGGCGTCGGCAGCGCGCGGAACATCGTCAGCGCGCGCGCGTCCGGGGCGATCAGCCAGTCGCGCAGCGCGCTGCGCGTGTCGATGTTGGTGAAGTAGCGGAAGTGCGAGACGTCGGCGCCGCGATCGAACAGCACGCGCGCGTCCGACTTCGGGGCGATGCCGGCGAGCATCGAGCTGGTGTTGACGACGAGGTCGTTGTCCTCGTTGTCGAACAGCAGGAAGTCGGTCAGCATCACGCCCAGGCGGCGCAGCATGTTGCCGCCCTGGATGTCGCCGGCGATCACCGCCATCGCGGTGCCCGGTCGCACCGGCGCGTCGCGCAGCAGCCGCGCCATCGGCGAATCGGGCAGCATCGCCTCGATGCCCGGCACGAGGTGCGCGTTGGTGCGGTTCTTCGCGACCTCGACGACGACGCGCTTGAAGGCCGAGTAGATCGGGCTGCCGAAGAAGAACGGCACCAGGCCGATCAGGCTCAGGATGCCCGACAGAAACACGTCGAGGTTGCCGCTCGCCAGCAGCGTGCCGCTCGCCGGGCTGGCGGCGCGCACGTAGCGCTGCACCGTGATGCCGCGCTCGCGCAGCACACCGGCCAGCGTGCGCAGTTGCGTGCGCTGTTCGGCGTGCGCGTTCTTCAGCTCGCCGAGCACGCGCTGCGCCTCGGCCGGGTCGGCGTCGCCGGTGCCTTCGAAGGCATAGGCGTAGTGCTCGATCAACGCGTCGAAGTCGCCCAGGCACAGCAGGTCGGCGACGAGACCGCCGCGCGAATGCGAGACCAGGCTCAACTGCGCGCCACGCGGCAGCGCGCTCGCGAGCGCGATCGCGTTCTCGATCGGGCTCTGCGACAAGGTGCGGTGCTCGAACGCGAAGATGCCGCCGGTGTAATGCGCGCTCAGCATGCCCCACAGGTCGCGGTCGCCGGTGCGCAAGTCGCCGAAGCTGCCCAGCGTGTTCGAGCCGGTGCCGTGCACGAACACCAGCATCGGGCGCCCGGCCGACGGCGCCGGCAGCGCCGGGTCGTTCAGATCGACCGGCGCGAGATCGGTACGCTGGCCGCTCGCGCCGACCCAGCGGTACAGGCCCGGCGGCTGATCGAGGCGCTTCTCGATCGCGGCCATCAGCGCCTTCGTGCCCAGCCAGGTCACGCCGAGTTCGAGCGGGTTCGGCAGCTGGCTCAGGGCCTCGTCGACGATCGCGTCGGGCGCGGCGCCGACGGCGAAACTGTAGACCTTGCTGATCAGCCCGCCGATGGCCTCGCCAAAGCCGCGGCCCGGCGCGGCGCCGTCGGCGCGCAGCTTCTCGAGCAGGATCGCGCCGTCGTCGCCGATCAGCTCCGGGTGCGTCTGCTGCAACGAGGCGCGCAGGCGCTGCGCGCTCGTGATCAGGGTGCTGCCGTCGGCGAGTTCGAGCACGACCACTTCGTCCGCGCCGACGTCGTGCGACTGCCGCAGCGCTTCGCCGACATCGCGCGCCGCCGGACCGACATCGAACACGGCGGTCGGCACCAGATAGCCCGTCGGCAGAAACACATCGTCGCTGCGGCCGGCGGCGCGGGACGCCGGGGTCAGCAGCGGCGGCAGCTTGCGATCGGCCTCGCGGCCGACCAGGCGGATCGGGACGCTGCTGCTGGGCATGGCGTCAGACCGTGAACGGCTTCTGCTTCAGGAAACCCGCCGCCTTGCCGAGCACGAACAGGTTCGGCGACTGGCTGCGCGGCATGCCGGCGCGGATGCGCGCGTGAAACGCGTTGTAGTCGCCATTGAAGCCGCCGCGATTCCAGATCTTCAGCAGCTGCTCGGTGAACGCCCCGTTGTGCTCGCCGTCCATCGAGGTCTGGTTGTCCTGGCAGCCCGAGATCAGCACGACGGCCGGGTTGAACTTGCCGACCAGCGCCGACGCCTGCGCCGCGGCGCCGACCTGCGCGAGCGCCGCGTCGGGGTCGACGAAGGCCTTGCGCGCGGCCGAAGCCACGTCGGCCTGCAACTTGTCGTAGAACGCCTGGTGCTCCTCGTAGACGCGGCGCGCCACGCTCGCCGGCATCAGCTTGACGCGCTGGCCCGGCGGCGGCGGCGGCGGCGCGAGTTCGCGCGCGACGCTGCCGCTGTGGCAGCTGTCGGACAGCATCAGGATGCGCACGCCGGCCTTGAAGCGGCTGAGCTCGAAATAGAGTTCGTCGTCGATCAGCTGGCCGTCGTACAGGCACCAGGTCTCGTCCTGCTTGTCGGGCTCGTCGCCGTTGGTGTCGGGCACCTGGCCGCCATGGCCGGAGTAGGTGAGCAGGAAGAAGTCGCCCGACTTCAGCGCCTTCGCGGCACTGCGCATGCCGGCGAGCATGTTGGCGCGCGTCGCCTTCTTGGTCAGCAGCACGGTCGCCTTCATGCCCCTGGCGCGCGCGATCGCGGCCATGTCGTGCGCGTCGAATTCGCAGGCCGCGAGCGGGCCGTCCCAGCCGCCGTAGGCGGCGGCGCTGACGCCGTTCAGGCCGATGTTCAGCGCCAGGCCCCTGGCCTTGCTCGCGGCGGTGGTGGTGGACTGGCTGGCCATGATGCGTTCCCCGTTTGAGGCCGCGTGCACCGCGGCGATGTGGTCCGGCCTGCCCGGCGGCAGGTGCGCGGCATCATGGGCGCCGCGCCCGGGGCTTGAAAGCCCTAGTTCATGGGGCGGCGGGGCTCGTGGGCGGGCCGAGCGCGCGCGTGTCGATCCAGGTCATCTGCGGGGTGTGGCGCCGCACTTCGGCGACCATGTGCGCCGTGCCGCCAGCACCATCGCCGGCGGCGCCGTCCCACAGACAGATGAAGCGCAGCTTGTCGGCGCCGTAAGCCAGCGCGTGCTCCAGCAGCCAGCGGTTGGCGCGCTCGAAGGCGTCGCCGGGCGCGGCCGGCACCACGATCGGCGGCTCGGCCAGCCGCGCCTTCAGCGCCCGGTAGCGCGCCGGCCAGTCCTCGGGGCCGGCCGAGCGGCCCACCGAATGCGCGATGAACTCGGCCTCCGGCACCGGCAGCGCCCAGCGTACATGCACATCGCGCGCAAGACACGCCTCGGCAAACAGCAGGTCGCCGCCCGCCGCGGCCTGCGACAGTGCAAGGTCGCCCGCGCCGGCGCCGAGCGCATCGAGTGCGGCGGCCATCGCCGCGGCGGCGCGCGGCAGCAGTGCCGGCGGGAACCGCGGTCGGGCGCGCCCCGGTGCGTCGACCCGGTGCCCGGAGAACAGCAGAACCTGGCGCGGCGGGGTCTCGATCGATGTCATGGCTTCTCAGGATGCAGCGTCGCGCGCCGCCGCGCAAGCCTGCGGCCGGCCGCAGCGCATACTGGATCGGGTCGTGCGCAGGCCCCGAAAGGATTCGCGCGGCGCCTGTCGAAACCACGTCGCCGCGAACGTCATCGCACCGGAGGCGGCCGTTCGCCGCCTCGTCAACCCCAGGAGCAGACGATGAAATACCTGTTGATGATCTACGCCAGCGAAACCGCAGAGAACGCGATGCCGCCCGACGAGATGGGCAAGATCATGCAGGCCCACGGCGCCTATGCCGAGGCGCTGGTCAAGGCCGGCGCGATGCAGGCCGGCGAGCGCCTGCGGCCGACCAGCGATGCGACCTCGGTGCGCGTGCGCGGCGGCAAGACCGAGGTACTGAACGGGCCCTACGCCGAGACCCGCGAGCAGCTCGGCGGCTACTACCTGATCGACGTGCCCGACCTCGACGCGGCGCTGTCCTGGGTCGCGCGCTGCCCGAGCTCGAGCTACGGCACGATCGAGGTGCGGCCGATCTGGGCGATGTGAGCGTGCAGGGGTCGGCCGCCGCCGCCGAAGCCGCGGCACGCCGCAGCTACGGCAAGCTGGTCGCGTTCGTCGCCGCGCGCACGCGCGATCTGGCCGCGGCCGAGGACGCGCTCGCCGCGGCCTTCGAGTCGGCGCTGCGCGACTGGCCCGCACACGGCGTGCCCGCGAATCCCGAAGCGTGGCTGCTCACGGCCGCGCGGCGCCAGGCGATCGACGCCGCACGCCGCCGCCGCACCGCCGACGCCGCAGCGCCCGACCTGCTGCTGTTCGGCGAACTCGCGACCGGCGACGACGACGACCCGCGCCGCGCCATCCCCGATGACCGCCTGCTGCTGATGTTCGCCTGCGCGCACCCGGCGATCGAGCACGGCGTGCGCGCACCGCTGATGCTGCAGACCGTGCTCGGCTTCGACGCCGCGACGATCGCCTCGGCCTTCCTGGTCGCGCCGAGCACGATGGGCCAGCGCCTGGTGCGCGCGAAGGCGAAGATCAAGCGCGCCGGCATCCCGTTTCGCCTGCCCGATCACGAGGATCTGGCCGAACGCCTGGGCAGCGTGCTCGAGGCGATCTACGCGGCGTTCGCCGAGGGCTGGTCCGACCCGGCCGGCACCGAGGCGCGGCGCCGCAACCTCGCCGAAGAGGGCATCTGGCTCGGCCAGCTCGTCGCGACGCTGCTGCCCGACGAACCCGAGGCGCTCGGCCTGCTCGCGCTGATGCTGCACGCCCAGGCGCGGCGCGGCGCGCGCCGCGATGCCGCGGGCGCGTACGTGCCGCTGGCGGAGCAGGACCCGGCGCAGTGGGACGGCGCGCTGATCGACCAGGCCGAGGCGCTGCTGCGGCGCGCGAGCCGGCTCGGCGCGATCGGCCGCTACCAGCTGGAAGCGGCGGTGCAGTCGGCGCACGTGGTGCGCCGCCGCACCGGTCGCGCCGACTCGGCCGCGATCGCGCAGCTCTACGACGCACTGCTGATGCTGACCGGCTCGCCGGTGGTTGCGATCAACCGCGCCGTCGCGATCGCCGAGGCGCGCGGCGCCGCCGAAGGCCTCGCCGCGCTCGACGCGATCGCGCCCGATGCGCGCCTGGCCGATTACCAGCCCTACTGGGCGGCACGCGCCGGCCTGCTGGCGCGGCACGGCGACCGCGACGCGGCCGACGCCGCCTACCGCCGCGCGATCGGCCTCGAGGCCGACCCGGCCGTGCGGCGTTTCCTGCAGCAACGCCGCGACGCCCTCGCCGTTCGCGCCGGCTGACGACGTTTCGCGACGCTGCGCCGGCGATCCGTCGCAGCGTGAGCGGTCGCGCCGCAGGCGCTGGCTAGCATCCGCCCCAACACAACTTCGAGGGAGCGGCGATGCTGGATGTACAGGGCTTGCGCAAGGCCTACGGTGCGCGCACCGCGGTGGCCGACGTGTCGCTGCAGGTGCGTGCCGGCGAGGTGCTGGGCCTGCTCGGCCCGAACGGCGCCGGCAAGTCGACGACCGTGGCCATCATCAGCGGCCTGACCTCGGCCGACGCCGGCGCGGTCACGATCGGCGGCGCCACGCTCGCTGCCGACGAGTTCGCCTTCAAGCGCCGCATCGGCCTGGTGCCGCAGGACCTGGCGCTGTTCGAGGACCTGCCGGCGCTGGCCAACATCGAATTGTTCGGCGCGCTCTACGACCTGCCGAAGGCGACCCTTCAGCGCCGCGCCATGGAGGTGCTCGAGATGGTCGGCCTCGCCGACCGCGCCCGCGACAAGCCGGCCACCTTCAGCGGTGGCATGAAGCGCCGCCTGAACATCGCCTGCGCGCTGGTGCACGACCCCGACGTGCTGCTGCTCGACGAGCCGACCGCCGGCGTCGACCCGCAGAGCCGCAACGCGATCTTCGACAACCTCGAAGCGCTCAGGCGCGCCGGCAAGGCGCTGGTCTACACCACGCACTACATGGAAGAGGCCGAGCGCCTGGCCGACCGCATCGTCATCATCGACCACGGCCGGGTCGTCGCGAGCGGCACGCTCGCCGAGCTGTACCGACGACTGCCGGCGGCGCAGACCTTGCAGCTCGACATCGACGGCGCGCTCGACGTCACCGCCTTCGACGGCCTGCTCGGCATCAAGCTGCTGCAACTCGACGCCGGCCGCGTGACGATCGGCCTCGACGACCTGGTGCGCGACACGCCCGCGGTGCTGCAGGCCCTCGCGGCGCGCGGCGTCGCGGTGCGGCACCTGAACTCGGGTCGCGCGAACCTCGAAGACGTGTTCCTCGCGCTCACCGGGCGCCAATTGCGTGATTGACGCGCGACTGAAAGAGACCCTCATGAATGCCTTCATCGCGCTCGTGCGCAAGGACCTGGTGCTGTACTTCTCCAACCGCCGCTCGGTGATCATGGCGATCGTCGCGCCGATCCTGATCGCGGCGTTCTTCGGCAGCCTGTTCGGCGGCGGTGGCGACAAGCCGGCGAACATCCCGGTGGCGATCACCGACCTGGACCAGAGCGAGCTCTCGACCCGGATCGTCGCGGCGATGCGCGCCGACACGGCGCTGACGATCACCGAGGTCAGCGCCGCCGACGGCGCCGCGCAGGTCAAGGCTGGCACGCAGCGCGCCGCGATCGTGCTGCCGCCCGGCTTCGGCACGCAGGCCGGCCGCGCGCTGTTCGGCGGCACGGCCAAGCCCGAGATCGTGCTGCACTACGACCCCTCGCAAAGCATGGTGCTGCCGCTGGTGCGCGGGCTGCTCGCGCAGCACGTGATGGAGCACGTCGCGCAGTCGGTGTTCGGCGGCGCGACGCCGGTGATGGCCGACCTGCGCGCGCAGGCGCTGAACAACCCGGTGCTGCCGGCGGCGCGCCGCCGGGAGCTCGCCGAGATGTTCGACAGCATCGCGCGCGTCACCGGGCCGGGCGCCGCGGCCAGCGGTTCGGCCGGCGGCGCAGCGCGCGCCGCCGCCGGTTTCAGCGTGCCGTTCTCGACCCGCGAGCTCGAGGCCAGCTCGAAACCCGAGGTCAAGTACAACAGCTACGCGCATTCGTTCGCCGGCATGGGCGTGCAGTTCATCCTGTTGATGGGCGTGGACATGGCGGTGGGCCTGCTGACGATGCGGCGCCTGGGCCTGTGGAAGCGGCTGCGCGCCGCGCCCTTGTCTCGCACCAAGCTGCTCGGCAGCCGCATCGCCAGCACCGCCCTGATCGCGCTGATCGTGTTCGCGGTGATCTATGCCGTGGCGATGGCCGCGTTCGGCGTGCGCATCGACGGCAGCGTGCTCGGCTTCGTCGCGGTGCTGGTCGCGTTCGCGTTGCTGACGGCAAGCTTCGGCTTGCTCGTCGCCGCGCTCGGCAAGACACCCGAGGCGACGCGCGGTCTCGCGATCCTCGCGACCTTGCTGCTGGTGATGCTGGGCGGCGCCTGGGTGCCGTCGTTCATCTTCCCGGCCTGGCTGCAGACGATCTCGCTGTTCGTGCCGACACGCTGGGCCATCGACGGCCTGGATGCGATGAGCTGGCGCGGCCTGCCCCTGGACGCTGCGCTGCTGCCGGTGGCGATGTTGCTCGCGTTCTCGGCGGTGTTCTCGGCACTGGCGGTCGCGCGTTTCCAGTGGGAGGAATAGCTCAGGTCTTGCCCTTGCCGGTCGGGAAGCCGGGCCGCCGGCCGGCGAGCCAGTCCGATAGCTCGTTGTTCAACGCCTCGCCCGCGTCGCGGCGCATCTCGACCGGCAGCACGGTGCCGTCTTCGAACAGCAGTTGCAGCCGCACCCGGTCCTGGTGCAGCGAACTGTCTTTGACGCCGGCCGCGAAGCATTCGAGCGCCGGCTCCATCGAGTCGCGCAAGCGCCGCGAACGCGCAGTGGTGGCGAGCAGCTAGATCGCGACCGCCGCGGCCAGTTCGGTGGTGATGGCGATCTCCAGCGGCGAGCGCGAATCGCCGCCCTGCGCATCCGCCCTGACGACGATCGCGGCGCCGTCGGCGGCGGCCTGGACATCGTGGATCGCCTCGATGAACAAGGCCAGTGGAAGTGTGTCTTTCATGATGAGGGCTGCTTGGATCGAGGCCGCCGGCGATGGCGACGCTTGATCCGAATTCTTCGCAAACGGCCCGCTTCTGGCAAGGCGCGGGAAGCGCGTTGCGCGGTAGGGATATTCTGACGGGCCGGTTCAGCGTCGCTCGACGATCACCGGCACCATCCGCAGGCCGCCGTGCACCCGCTCGGCGACGCTGCGGGCCTGCTCGCGGCTAGCGTACGGGCCGGCCTGCAGGCGGAACATCGAGGCATCGTCGAAGACCGCAAGCAGCGGCGAGAGCCAGTCGAGTTCGGCGGTGACGCGCTTGTGGAAACTCTCGGCGCCGTCGCGCAGCTTGAACGCGCCGAGCTGGACCCAGAAGCCGCGTGCCGGCGTAGTGAACGCGCGTGCTGCGGGCGCGTCGGCGATGGGCTCGGCCGCGGTCGGCGTTGCCGCGGTGGTCGTGGCCGGCACGCTCCCGGTCGAGCGCGGCAACGCCTCGGGCGGCGCCGCGCTCGACATGACGGGCAGCGATGCGATCGCGGCCGGCTGGATCGCGCCGCGCGTCGCGAGCTGCACCGCGTCGGCCTCGGGTCCGCGCCGCCACGCACCGCTGCGGATCTCGTCCGAGGTGATGCGCTGCAGCTCCACCGGCGCGACCCCTCGGAGCAGCTCGAGCTTGAGCGCGGCGGTGTAGCTCAGGTCGACCACGCGGCCGGCATGGAACGGCCCGCGGTCGTTGATGCGCACCACAACCTCGCGGCCGTTCGCCGGGTTGCGAATGCGCGCATAGCTCGGGATCGGCAAGGTCGGGTGCGCGGCCGTCATCGCGTACATGTTGAAGACCTCGCCGCTGGCGGTGCGCCGGCCGTGGAACTTGCGCCCGTACCACGAGGCCAGGCCGCGCTCGGTGAATGGCGCGTCTTGCGTGATCGGCACGTAGCTCTTGCCGAGCACGTCGTAGGGCTTGTTGGGGCCGCCGGGCCGGATCGGCTCAAGCGTCGGCTCGGCATCGGGCACGCGGGCCAGATCGGCCGGCGGGTTCGGTTCGGGGCCGTCGCGCTCGGGCGACGCGGCGGCCGGCGACGGCGCTTGCGCGGGCCCGGAGGCACAACCCGCAAGCAGCGCCGCGAGCAACAGGGCCAGCGCCAGTGCCAACCGCCCCGGCGCGCTCACCCTCGGCAGCTGCCACGCGGTCTGACGCATGGAGCGCGACCATACACGACCCGGCGCGTGCCACCACATCGTTTACAACTCGACATCATGACTTCGCGGACGAGCCGCCGTCATCCGGTTTGCGCCGAGTCGCTGCTGCGGCTTCGCAGATAACGCGGGTTCGTCCAGCCGCCGCCGCGCGCGGAACCTGAAGCAGAGGGGCAGGAATGGAGTCGTTGATCCGGCGGCGCGTTGTTGACGCTCGCCCGCCACCTGCTCGGGCGCAGACTCGCCGCGCAGCTGGACAGCGCCGCCTTCGAGCTGCCGTCGATCTCGACCGACGTCGATCGCGGCCTGCGCGATATCGCCGGCTGCGACTGGCTGGTCGGTCAGCGCCTGCCTGCCACGATATTCGCGAGTGCGCTCGCGGTGCGAAACCTGTCGCTTAGCTACCAGCCCAAATGCCTGGGCTTCCTCGAGTCCGTCGGCTGCGAGCATCTGTCGGTCGACATCGAGCGGGTCAGCGGGCGCCAGCCGGTCGACCGCTTCGAAGACCTCGTGGCCGAGTCCGGCCACTGGCGCGCGCGACTGCTCGATCGATGCGGCCAATACCGCCATCTGCAGCGGCAGCGTGCGCAAGCCTTGGGCTGGGGCCTGACGGCCCTCGCTTGCGGCAAGGCGTGCACGCTCAGCGCGGGCGGTGCATGCTGAAGCGCTGTGCCGCGTCGATCTCGAAGTAGGCGGCGGGCCCGCCGCCGCGCAGGATCGGCCGGGCCGCGGCGGTGTCGTAGACGCCGGCCTTCAGCAGCCGCTTGTCGATGTGCACCGCGACGACCTCGCCCAGCGTCAACCAGGTCTCGACCAGGCTGCCGTCGGCACCTTGCAGCTGGATCACCTGCGTGACCCGGCATTCGAGCGACACCGGGCTTTCGGCCACGCGCGGCACCGCGATCACGCGCGAGGGCGCGGGCGTCAGGCCGGCGAGCGCGAACTCGTCGACCTCGGGCGGCACCGTCGCGCAGGTCTGGTTCATCTGCTCGGCCAGCGGCCGGGTCGCCAGGTTCCACGCGAACTCGCGGGTCTGCTGCACGTTGCGCAGGGTGTCCTTCGCGCCGACGCTGGCGAAACCGATGATCGGCGGCATGTAGTTGAAGCCGTTGAAGAAGCTGTACGGCGCGAGGTTGAGGCGCCCCTGCGCGTCGTGCGAGGAGATCCAGCCGATCGGGCGCGGGCCGACGATCGCGTTGAACGGGTCGTGCGGCAGGCCGTGGCCCAGGCGCGGTTCGTAGAAGTGGATCTGGTCGTTCATGGTTGTGCGCACTGTACGTGGGCCGCGCATTCCGTGCATGGCAGACTCGCGCCATGCCGGCTTCCCCTGCCCCCGCCCCGATGCGCGTGCTGTCCGTCATCCCGCCGATGACGCAGCTGAACACGCCCTACCCGTCGACCGCGTACCTGACCGGCTTCCTGCGCTCGCGCGGCGTCGACGCGGTGCAGGAAGACCAGGCGCTCGCGCTGGTGCTGACGCTGTTCTCGGCCGACGGCTTGCAGCAGCTGCGTGCCTGCATCGCTGCGTTGCCGCCGCCCACGCCGCCGGTCCAGGCCTTCGTCGCACAGTTCGAGCGCTACTTCGCGACGATCACGCCGACGATCGCGTTCCTGCAGGGCCGCGACCCGACCCTGAGCCACCGCATCGCCGGCCGCGCCTTCCTGCCGGAGGGCGCGCGCTTCGAGTCGCTCGAGGTCTATGTCGGCGACGATGGCGGCGACCCGCTCGCCTGGGCCTTCGGCGCGCTCGGGGTGCAGGACCGCGCGCGCCACCTCGCGACCCTGTACCTGAACGACATCGCCGACGTGCTGCGCGATGCGGTCGACCCGAGATTCGAGTTCGTGCGCTATGCCGAATCGCTGGCGCAGAGCCAGCCGACCTTCGAGCCGCTGGCCGATGCGCTGGCCGCGCCGCTGAACCTGGTCGACCGCACGCTGGTCGCATTGACGCTCGACGCGATGAAGCGCCACGCGCCGCGCGTCGTGCTGGTGTCGGTGCCGTTCCCCGGCTCGGTCTACGCCGCCTTTCGCATCGCGCAGGCGATCAAGGCGCACGACCCCGGCATCACGACCGTGCTCGGCGGCGGCTTCGTCAACACCGAGCTGCGCGAGCTCGCCGAGCCGCGCGTCTTCGACCACTTCGACTACGTCACGCTCGACGCCGGCGAGCGCCCGCTGCTCGCGCTGCTCGAGCACTTGCAGGGCCGGCGTTCGCGCCAGCGGCTGGTGCGCACCTTCATGCGCGATGCGGGCGACCGGACCGTGCGCTACGTCAACCTCGTCGAGCCCGACATCGCGTTCGCCGAGGTCGGCACGCCGACCTGGGACGGGCTGCCGCTGGACCGCTACCTGTCGCTGCTGGACATGCTCAACCCGATGCACCGCCTGTGGTCCGACGGGCGCTGGAACAAGCTGACCGTGGCGCAGGGCTGCTACTGGAAGAAGTGCAGCTTCTGCGACGCGAGCCTGGACTACATCTCGCGCTACGAGGGCGCGTCGGCCGCGCTGCTGGTCGACCGCATCGAGCAGGTCGTGGCCGAGACCGGCCAGACCGGCTTTCATTTCGTCGACGAGGCCGCGCCGCCCAAGGCGCTGAAGACACTCGCCGCCGAGCTGCTGAGACGCAAGCGCTCGATCTCGTGGTGGGGCAACATCCGCTTCGAGAAGTCGTTCAGCCCGCAACTGTGCGAGCAGCTCGCCGCGAGCGGCTGCATCGCGATCTCGGGCGGGCTCGAAGTCGCCTCCGACCGCCTGCTGACCTTGATGAAGAAGGGCGTCTCGGTCGACCAGGTGGCGCGCGTGACGAAGGCGTTCTCGGACGCCGGCATCCTCGTCCACGCCTACCTGATGTACGGCTTTCCGACCCAGACGGTGCAGGACACGATCGACGCGCTCGAATACGTTCGCCAGCTGTTCGAGGCCGGCTGCATCCAGTCCGGCTTCTTCCACCGCTTCGCCTGTACCGTGCATTCCCCGGTCGGGCAGCACCCGGCGGACTACGGTGTCACCTTGCAGCCGTTGCCGCCGCTGCCGCCCAACACCGCGTTCGCGAAGAACGACATCGGCTTCGTCGACCCGACCGGCACCGACCACGACGCGCTCGGCCTGGCGCTGAAGAAGGCGCTGTACAACTACATGCACGGCATCGGGCTCGAACAGGACGTGCGCAGCTGGTTCGCCACGCCCGTGCCGAAGACCAAGGTGGCGCGGCACCGGATCGCACGCGCGCTCGCGCTCGCACCGGCCCAGTGACGCGACGCTGCCGGAGGTGGACAGCGTCGGCCGCATCCGCTACGTTCGAGCCTGTCACGGCGCTCGATCCGCCCTGCCCGCAATCCGAAGGAGACGCTCATGCAAGTCCAGCCCTACCTGTTCTTCGACGGCCGCTGCGAAGAGGCCGGCGCGTTCTACAAGAAGGCCATCGGCGCCGAGGTGTCGTTCACGATGCGCTACAGCGACAGCCCCGAGCCGCACCCGCCCGGCATGGTGCCGCCGGGCTGCGAGAACAAGGTGATGCACATGAGCCTGCAGATCGGCGGGACCACCGTGATGGCCGCCGACGACTGCACCGGTCACCCGAAATTCCAGGGCTTCTCGCTGTCGTTGACGGCAAAGGACGAGGCCGAGGCGCAGCGCCTGTTCGACGCGCTCGCCGACGGCGGCCAGGTGCAGATGCCGCTGACCAAGACCTTCTTCGCGCCGAAGTTCGGCATGCTCGCCGACCGCTTCGGCGTCGGCTGGATGGTCCTCGTCGGGGCCTGAACGCACGCCACGGCGCCGTTCGAGCGCCTTCCAGGAAGGAACACGCCATGCTCCAGACCATCGCCCTCATCGTCGTCGTGCTGATCGCCGGCGTGCTGATCTTCGCGACGACCAAGCCCGCCACCTTCAGCGAGCAGCGCTCGGCCACGATCAAGGCGCCGCCGGAAAAGATCTTCGCGGTGCTGAACGACTTCCATCGCTGGATCGAGTGGTCGCCGTGGGAGAAGCTCGACCCTTTGATGCGGCGCACGCTCGGCGGCGCCGCCAGCGGCAAGGGCGCGACCTACGCCTGGGAGGCAACGGCAAGGCCGGCGCCGGCCGCATGGAGATCACCGAATCGGTGCCGGCGAGCAAGGTCGGCATCCAGCTCGATTTCATCAAGCCCTTCGAGGGCCACAACATCACCGAGTTCACGCTCACGCCGCAGGGCGACGCGACCCAGGTGAACTGGCGGATGCACGGGCCGGCGCCGTTCATCTCGAAGCTGATGCAGGTGTTCGTCAGCATGGACAAGATGATCGGCAAGGACTTCGAAGAAGACCTCGCGAACCTGAAGGCGGTGGCCGAACGCTAGTCAGCCTAAAAACGTGAGTTACCCGGTCGGCGTAGGACCGACCAGCACCGGTAAAGGCGGCCCGACGCCGACGATCCGGTCGCAGATGTAGCGCACCAAGGCGGCCCAGCGGTCGATCGAGGGGAACTGCTCCGCAGTACG
>JANXZN010000156.1 GCA_025355545.1 Rhizobacter sp. | reverse complement strand
GGCGCCTGCACCAGCGGTGCTGCCGGAGCGCGCGCCGGTCGCGGCGCCGCCGCGCCCGGCGGCGGAGGCGGTCGAGCCGCGGCGCCCCGGCTTCGACAACCCGGGCCAGCGACCCGAGCAGCGGCCGGCCCTGCCGTCGCGCGCTCCGGCAGCACCGCTGGTGCAGGCGCCTGGGCGCCCGGCATCTGCGGCCGCGCGACCGGGGCCTGCGGGCGAGCGGCCGGGACTTGTTCGGGTTGCTGCGCGTCGCGCGGCGGCTGGGCTCGACGATCGCGATCGGCCTCGCTGCGTTCACGTGGCGGCGCGCCGGGGCGACCGCCGAAACCGGGTCGATCCGCGAAGCCCGGCGGCGGGCGCACATTGCCTGGGTCGGCCGCACGGGCCGGCGCCGCGGGCGCGCTCACCGGCGGCGCCAGCATCGCGGCGGTGCGGCCCCGCTGGGCCGCGAGCTCACGCACCCAGGGCGTCTGCCGGAACTGCGCGGCGGCCGGCGCCACCGGGCGGCGCTCGGTCATCACGCCCGACGGCACCACGGTGATCGCGCGCGGCGCGCGGCGGTTCTGGAACTCGCGCGGTGCCTGCGGGTTGCTGAACACGCTCGTGATCTGCGTGGCAGTCGCGACGTTCGTGATGTTGAGGTTGCGCGCATAGCGCGGGCTGACGCGGTAACTCGGCACGTAGACCTCGCGCGGGGCGAGCGGGAACCAGCCGACCGCCGGCCCACCGCCGACCGTGATCGACACGTTGCCGCGCGGCCCGCCGACCCAGGCCACCAGCGCCGGCGCGTAGATCGGCCGCGCGACGCGCACGCCCGGGGTCCAGCACCAGTTGTTGCGTGCATAGACCCAGCGGCCATAGTGGAACGGCGCGAAGCCCCAGGGCGCGTCGTCGATCCAGGTCCAGCCCCACGGCCTCACCCAGGTCCAGCGGCCGTGGCTGTAGGGCGCCCAGTCGACCGCGACGGCGGTCGGGATCCAGACCGAGCCGTAGTCGGGGTCCTGCTCCCAGCGGCCGTAGGCGTCGAGCTCGCCCGCGCCGGTCATCTCGGGCGACACATAGCGCTCGGCCACGTTGCCGACGACGCGCCGGTCGCGCCCGCTGCTCCAGGCCGTGAACTCGTCGCTGCCCGGAGCCAGCATGCTGTACTGCGCGACGCCGCCGGAGTCGATCCAGAATTCGGCGCGCTGACCCGCGTTCACCGCCAGCGCGCTGTTCGGGCCTTCGTAGCGCGCCTGGCCGGTGTAGACCGTGACATTGCTCTTGCCGTCGGCGCGGTCGAAACGGTAGCTGCCGGCGCGCAGCGTGACGAAGCGGCCCTCGTCGGTCGCGACCTCGAGCTGTCCGGCGCCGTTCAGATCACGCAACTGGGCGATCGCGCTGCCTTCCACGAGCGCCAACTCGGTGTGCTCGTCGTCGAGCCGAACCACCTCGAGTTCGGTCGCCGAGTCCAGACGCACGCTGGTCGAGCCGATCTGCAACTCGGCGCGCGCACCGTTGTCGGTGGCGACGCGGTCACCGCTGGTCAGCGGCTGGTTGCGCACCGCGCTGACCCATTCGCCGCCGTCTGGGCTGTACAGCCAGACCTGGCCATCGAAGGCCGAGAGGCGCGCCACGCGGCCGGGCGGGTCGACGTCCGGGTCCTGTGCACGCGCCGCCGGCGCGAAGCCACCGAGCACCAGCGCCAGGGCAGCCGACAGCGTGATCGTGGCGCGGGCGAGAAATCGTCGTGGCTTCGAAATCATCAGTGCTTCTCCTTGCATCGGACGCGCTCCCGGCGCCGATGCTGCCCTTCCACAACGCAGGCGGCCATCATCCGGCCGACCGCTCCCCCGTAGGAGAAACGCTCGCTTACGCCCTGTGAGCGCGGCGTTCGGGGACCCGCTCAGTCATCGCCGCCCGGGTCGAGTTCGGGGAACAGCACGCTGGTGAAGCCGAAGCGCGAGAAGTCGCGCATTCGCATCGGGTAGAGCTTGCCGATCAGGTGGTCGCACTCATGCTGCACGACTCGCGCATGAAAGCCCTCGGCTTCGCGTTCGATCGGCCGGCCGTGGGCATCGAAGCCGCTGTAGCGGATGTGTGCGAAGCGCGGCACCACACCGCGCAGGCCCGGCACCGACAGGCAACCTTCCCAACCCTCCTCTTGCGCATCGTCGAGCGGCGTGATGGTCGGGTTGATCAGCACCGTCTCGGGCACCGGCGGCGCCTCGGGGTAGCGCTGGTTCTGGCTGAACCCGAAGATGACCACGGCCAGGTCGACGCCGATCTGCGGCGCGGCCAGTCCGGCGCCGGTCGCGGCATGCATGGTCTCGAACAGGTCGTCGATCAGGGCGTGCAGCGCCGGCGTGTCGAAGGCCTGCACCGGCTGGGCGACGCGCAGCAGGCGCGGGTCGCCCATCTTCAGGATCTCGCGAGTGGTCATGGCGGCGCATGAAGTGATGTCCAGCCGTCACTGTAGCGCGGCGCTGCCAGTGGCCGGTGGCGGCCAGCTGCGGTGCGAACTGCGGCGCCGACCAGCGCAGCGGCCCGCGGAACAGCGGCCGCGCCGTGCGCGCTCAGCGCAGTGCGGCGATCACCTCGGCCGGCGCCTGCACCAGCTCGATCAGCACGCCCTCGCCGCCGACCGGGAACTCGTCGTTGCTCTTCGGGTGCACGAAGCAGATGTCGAAGCCCGCGGCGCCCTTGCGGATGCCGCCCGGTGCGAAGCGCACGCCGTTCGCCGACAGCCACTCGACCGCGCGCGGCAGATCGTCGATCCACAGGCCGATGTGGTTCAGCGGCGTGGCGTGCACCGCGGGTTTGGCCGTGGGGTCGATCGGCTCCATCAGGTCGACCTCGACCTTGAACGCGCCGGCGCCGATCGCGCAGATGTCCTCGTCGACGTTCTCGCGCTCGCTGCGGAAGTTGCCGGTGACCTCGAGGCCGAATTTCTCGACCCACAAGGTGCGCAACCGCTCCTTGCTCGGGCCGCCGATCGCCACCTGCTGGATGCCCAGCACCTTGAACGGTCGTGTTGCTGGCGCACCCCGCTCGCCGGGTACGTCGAGCGACCCTGCGAGAGAGTCGGGCCTACCTGGGGGCGGCCCGGCGCGGCGGCCCGTCATGCCGCCTCCGAACGCTCGAACTCCATGATCACCTGGTCGACCGCGAGACTCTCGCCCTGGGCCGCCAGCACCTTCGCGACCACCCCGTCGCGGACCGCGACCAGGATGTTTTCCATCTTCATCGCCTCGATCACCGCGAGCCGCTCGCCGGCGCGGACCGCCTGGCCCGGCTTCACCGCCACATCGACCAGCAACCCGGGCATCGGCGACAGCAGGTACCTGGACAGATCCGGCGGCGCCTTGAACGGCATCAGCGCGTTGAGCTCGGCCGCGCGTGGCGACAGCACGCGCAGCTCGACCCGGGCGCCGTGGTGCGTCACGCGGTAGGCGAGCGTCAGCCGCTCGATCTGCGCGCTGAACGGCGCACCGTTGACCGTCCCGTGCACCGCGACATCGCGAAGGTGGCCGCCGAACGTGATCGCATAGGTCTTGCCTGCAATCCCGACACCGAACCCATCGCCTTCGACCCGAACCGTGGCAGGGGTCTGCTGCCGCACGCCCGAGGCATCGGTCTGCACCACGACGAAGTCGGTGCCGACCTGCAACTCGTGCCCTGGCAGCTGCCCGCTGATGCCGGCCGAGCGCGCCAGCACACGACGGTTCAGCGCGACCGCGAGTGCGAGCAGGAAGTTTGCGTCGTCGTGTTTCACCGACGCGAGCGTGAAGCCCTTCGGGTACTGCTCGGCGATGAAACCGGTGTTGAAGTCGCCCGAGACGAACTTCGGATGCGCGAGCAGCGCCGCCTGGAACGGGAGGTTGCTCGAGATGCCGCGGATCACGAACGCGTTCAACGCCTCGCGCATCTTCGCGATCGCGTCCAGCCGATCGTTGCCGCGGACGATCAGCTTGCAGATCATCGAGTCGTAGAACATCGGGATCTCGCCGCCCTCGTAGACGCCGGTGTCCACGCGCACGCCGCCGCTCGCAGGCACGGGCTTGGCGGCTTCCATGGTCGTCAGCGGCGGTTCGAACGCGATCAGCCGGCCGGTGCTCGGCAGGAAGCCGCGCAGCGGGTCTTCGGCGTTGATGCGGCACTCCATCGCCCAGCCGGTGTGTGGAATCTGCGCCTGCGTGAACGCAAGCTTCTCGCCGGCCGCGACGCGGATCATCTGCTCGACCAGGTCCAGCCCGGTGATGCACTCGGTGACCGGGTGCTCGACCTGCAGCCGCGTGTTCATCTCCAGAAAGAAGAAGCTCTTGTCCTTGCCGACGACGAACTCGACGGTGCCGGCGCTCTGGTAGTTCACCGCCCTGGCCAGCGCGACGGCCTGATCGCCCATTGCCTTGCGCGTGGCGTCGTCGAGGAACGGACTCGGCGCCTCCTCGATCACCTTCTGGTGGCGGCGCTGGATCGAGCACTCGCGCTCGTGCAGGTAAACGCAGTGGCCGTGCGCATCGCCCAGCACCTGGATCTCGATGTGGCGCGGCTCCTCGACGAACTTCTCGACGAACACGCGGTCGTCGCCGAAGCTCGCGCGCGCCTCGTTGCGGCACGAGGCGAAGCCCTCGAATGCTTCCTTGTCGTTGAACGCCACGCGCAAGCCCTTGCCGCCGCCGCCGGCCGAGGCCTTGATCATCACCGGGTAGCCGATGCCCTTCGCGATCTCGACGGCGTGCTCGGGCGTGTCGATCGCCGCGTTGTAGCCCGGGATCGTGTTGACCTTGGCCGCGCCGGCAAGCTTCTTCGACGCGATCTTGTCGCCCATCGCGGCGATGGACGCGTGCTTCGGCCCGATGAAGACGATGCCTTCTTCCTCGACGCGGCGCGCGAACTCGGCGTTCTCGCTGAGGAAGCCGTAGCCGGGGTGCACGGCCTGCGCGCCGGTCTGCTTGCAGGCCGCGATGATCTTGTCCATCACGAGGTAGGACTCGCGGCTGGCCGCCGGGCCGATCCAGACCGACTCGTCGGCGAGTTCGACATGCAGCGAGTCGCGGTCCGCCTCGGAGAAGACGGCGACGGTCTTGATGCCCATCTTCTTCGCGGTCTTGATGACGCGGCAGGCGATTTCACCCCGATTGGCGATCAGTATCTTGTCAAACACGGGCCACCTCCATCGGTGTCAAATCGCGTGCGTGCGCTACGCGCAGCGTGCGATGTGGCTTCGCCGAAGCACGCGCTACGCGAGCGCTTTCACCCCGATTGACGATCAGGATTTTCGTGAACATGTTCTGGTGCTCCAGTTCGGTCACAGCGGAATGTTGCCGTGCTTGCGCCAGGGGTCGTCGAGCTTCTTGTCGCGCAGCATCACGAGCGAGCGGCAGATGCGCTTGCGCGTCTCGTGCGGCTGGATCACATCGTCGATGTAGCCGCGCGCGCTGGCGACGAACGGGTTCGCGAACTTGGCCTTGTACTCGGCCTCGCGCGCCGCGAGCTTGACGGGGTCGCCCTTCTCCTCGCGGAAGATGATCTCGACCGCACCCTTCGCGCCCATCACCGCGATTTCGGCGCTCGGCCAGGCGAAGTTGACGTCGCCGCGCAAATGCTTCGAGCTCATCACGTCGTACGCGCCGCCGTAGGCCTTGCGTGTGATGACCGTGATTTTCGGCACCGTGCATTCGGCGTACGCATACAGCAGCTTCGCGCCGTGCTTGATGATGCCGCCGTACTCCTGCGCGGTGCCGGGCATGAAGCCGGGCACGTCGACGAAGGTCAGCACCGGGATGTTGAAGGCATCGCAAAAGCGCACGAAGCGCGCGGCCTTGATGCTGCTCTTGATGTCGAGGCAACCGGCCAGCACCAGCGGCTGGTTCGCGACGATGCCCACCGCCTGGCCGTCCATGCGGCCGAAGCCGATCACGATGTTCTTCGCATAGTCGGGCTGCAGCTCGAAAAAGTCTCCGTCGTCGACCGTTTTGCCGATCAGCTCTTTCATGTCGTAGGACTTGTTCGCGTTGTCGGGCACCAGCGTGTCGAGCGACATGTCGATGCGCTCGGCCGGGTCGCTGCTCGGGCGCATCGGCGCCTTCTCGCGGTTGTTCAGCGGCAGGTAGTTGAAGAAGCGGCGCAGCATCGCGAGCGCATCGACATCGTTCTCGAACGCGAGGTCGGCGACACCGCTCTTGGTCGTGTGCGCAGAGGCGCCACCCAGATCTTCGGCCGTGACCTCCTCATGAGTCACGGTCTTCACGACCTCGGGGCCGGTGACGAACATGTACGAGCTGTCCTTGACCATGAAGATGAAGTCGGTCATCGCGGGAGAATAGACAGCTCCTCCTGCACAAGGCCCCATGATCATGCTGATCTGCGGTACCACGCCTGAGGCCATCACGTTGCGCTGGAACACCTCGGCATAGCCGCCGAGCGAGGCCACGCCTTCCTGGATGCGCGCACCGCCCGAATCGTTCAGGCCGATCACCGGCGCGCCGACCTTCATTGCCTGGTCCATCACCTTGCAGATCTTCTCGGCGTGGGCTTCGCTGAGCGCACCGCCGAACACCGTGAAGTCCTGGCTGAAGACGAACACCAGGCGGCCGTTGATCATGCCGTAGCCGGTCACGACGCCATCGCCCGGCGGACGGTTGTCGGCCATGCCGAAGTCGTGGTTGCGATGCTCGACGAACATGTCCCACTCTTCGAACGTGTCGGCGTCGAGCAGCAGCTCGATGCGCTCGCGCGCGGTCAGCTTGCCCTTGCCGTGCTGTGCCGCGATGCGTTTTTCGCCGCCGCCCAGGCGTGCCTTCGCGCGCTTGGTTTCGAGCTGCTGGATGATGTCGTGCATGTCGGGTCTACCTCTCGAAAAGATTCAGCAAACTGCGGGCGGCGACCGAAGGCGCGATGCGCGCCGCGGTCACGTCGGAGGTGGTCTGCGGCAACGCTTGGCGCACCGCCTCGTGGTGGCGGAAGTCGGCCTGCAGGCGGGCCTGAATGATGTCCCACATCCACGCCAGCGCCTGCGCCTTTCGGCGCGCCGCGAACGCGCCGCTCGCGCGGCGCTGCGCATGGAACGCCTCGACCACGGTCCAGAAGGTCTCGAAGCCGTCGCCCTCGAGGGCGCTCATCGTCAGCACGCGCGGCGCACTCTCGTGCCCTGTGAACAGCCGCAGCGAACTCGCGATCTGCGCCTGCGCGCGGGTCGCCGCCAAAGGGTCGAGGTCGGCCTTGTTGATCACGACCAGATCGGCCAGCTCCATCACGCCCTTCTTGATCGCCTGCAGATCGTCGCCGGCGTTCGGCAACTGCAGCAGCACGAACAGGTCGGTCATGCTCGCGACCGCGGTCTCGCTCTGGCCGACGCCGACGGTCTCGACGATCACGACGTCGAAGCCCGCGGCCTCGCACACCAGCATCGCCTCGCGCGTCTTCTCGGCCACGCCGCCGAGCGTGCCCGACGCAGGGCTGGGGCGGATGTAGGCCGCCTGGTTGATCGACAACTGCTCCATGCGTGTCTTGTCGCCCAGGATCGAGCCACCGGACAAACTGGACGACGGATCGATCGCCAGCACCGCGACGCGATGCCCCTTCGCGATCAGCGCCAGGCCCAGCACCTCGATGAAGGTCGACTTGCCGACACCCGGCACGCCCGAGATGCCCAGCCGCATGCCGCGGCCGGTGTCAGGCAGCAGGCGGTTCATCAGCGCATCGGCGCGCGCGCGGTGATCGGCGCGCGTCGATTCGAGCAGCGTGATGCTCTTGGCCAGCGCGCGCCGGCGACCGGCGCGCACGCCCGCGGCCAAGGCCTCGTCGTCGGGAAACCGCTCCACGTTGCGCTCAGGCTTTGGCGACGTTCATGCGAATCTGTTCGAGCACGTCCTTCGCGCTCGCCGGGATCGGCGTGCCCGGGCCGTAGATGCCCTTCACGCCCGCTTCATAGAGCATGTCGTAGTCCTGGCGCGGGATCACGCCGCCGACGAACACGATGATGTCGTCGGCGCCCTGCTTCTTCAGCGACTCGATGATGGCCGGCACCAAGGTCTTGTGGCCGGCGGCAAGCGTGCTGACACCGACCGCGTGCACATCGTTCTCGATCGCCTGGCGCGCGCATTCGTCGGCGGTCTGGAACAGCGGGCCCATGTCGACGTCGAAGCCGAGGTCGGCGAACGCGGTCGCGACGACCTTCGCGCCGCGGTCGTGGCCGTCTTGCCCGAGCTTGGCGATCATCACGCGCGGGCGCCGGCCCTGGGCCTCGGCGAACTCGTTGATTTCGGCCTTCAGCTTGTCCCAGCCTTCGGCGCTGTCGTAGGCTGCGGCGTAGACACCGGTCACCTTCTGCGTGTCGGCGCGGTGGCGGCCCCAGACCTTCTCGAGCGCGTCGGAGACTTCGCCGACGCTGGCGCGCAGGCGCACTGCCCCGATGCTCAGATCGAGCAGATTGCCGTCGCCGGTCTCGGCGCAGCGCGTCAGCGCATCGAGGGCGGCCTGCGTCGCCCGGGTGTCGCGCTTCGCGCGCAGCTGCTTCAGCCGCGCGACCTGGTTGTCGCGCACCATCGCGTTGTCGATGTCGCGCGTCTCGATCGCGTCTTCGGTGCCGAGCTTGTACTTGTTGACGCCGACGATCACGTCCTTGCCCGAGTCGATGCGTGCCTGCTTTTCGGCCGCACTGGCCTCGATCTTCAGCTTGGCCCAGCCGCTGTCGACGGCCTTGACCATGCCGCCCATCGCCTCGACCTCTTCGATGATCTTCCACGCGGCGTCGGCCATGTCCTGCGTGAGTTTTTCCATCATGTAGCTGCCGGCCCAGGGGTCGACGACGCTGGTGATGTGGGTCTCTTCCTGGATGATCAGCTGCGTGTTGCGCGCGATGCGGGCGCTGAACTCGGTCGGCAGCGCGATCGCTTCGTCGAGCGCATTCGTGTGCAGCGACTGCGTGCCGCCGAACACCGCGGCCATCGCCTCGATCGTGGTGCGCACGACGTTGTTGTACGGGTCTTGTTCAGTGAGCGACCAGCCCGAGGTCTGGCAGTGCGTGCGCAGCATCAGGCTCTTCGGGCTCTTCGCGTCGAAGGCCTTCATGATCTTCCACCACAGCAGCCGCGCCGCACGCATCTTCGCCACTTCGAGGTAGAAGTTCATGCCGATGGCCCAGAAGAAGCTCAGGCGCCCGGCGAACTCGTCGACGTTCAGGCCCTTCGCGAGCGCCGCCTTCACGTACTCGCGGCCGTCGGCCAAGGTGAACGCGAGTTCGAGCGCCTGGTTCGCGCCGGCCTCCTGCATGTGATAGCCCGAGATCGAGATCGAGTTGAACTTCGGCATGTTCCGGGCCGTGTACTCGATGATGTCGCCGATGATCCGCATGCTCGGCTCGGGCGGGTAGATGTAGGTGTTGCGAACCATGAACTCCTTCAGGATGTCGTTCTGGATCGTTCCACTCAGCTTGTCCTGCGACACGCCCTGCTCTTCGGCCGCGACGATATAGCCCGCCAGCACCGGCAGCACCGCGCCGTTCATCGTCATGCTCACGCTGACCTTGTCGAGCGGGATGGCGTCGAACAGGATCTTCATGTCCTCGACGCTGTCGATCGCGACACCGGCCTTGCCGACATCGCCGGTCACGCGCGGGTGATCGCTGTCGTAGCCGCGGTGCGTGGCCAGATCGAACGCGACGCTGACGCCTTGCCCACCCGCGGTCAGCGCCTTGCGGTAGAAGTCGTTCGAGGCCTCGGCGGTCGAGAAGCCGGCGTACTGGCGGATCGTCCACGGCCGCACCGCGTACATCGTCGCCTGCGGGCCGCGCACGAAGGGCGCGAAGCCGGGCAGCGTGTCGGTGTACGACAGGTCTTTCAGGTCGGCCGCGGTGTACAGCGGCTTGACCGCGATGCCCTCGGGCGTGATCCAGCTGAGCGCATCGACATCGCCACCGGGCGCCGATTTGGCCGCAGCCTTCTGCCATGCGGCGAGCGAATCCGAATTCAGGGTCTTGTCATCCGACATGGTGAGTCCTCCCGGCGCGACGCCATCCCCGAGGATAGAACCAGATCAGGGCTGGACGGGATCGGCGCCGGGCGCGCATAATTCAAAATTGAATTCTAGCGGATTGATCGGCGCACATGGCGACTCTTCTTCCAGACATTTCCGCGCCCCGCGGTGCGAATGGCGGCATGCGCCTGCGTGAGAGCGCGCTCTACGAACAGGTCGCCGAGCGGCTGCGCGGTCGCATCCTTGCGCACACGCTGCACCCGGGCAGCTGGATCGACGAGCAGGCGCTGGCCGCCGAGTACGGCATCAGCCGCACGCCCTTGCGCGAGGCGCTCAAGGTGCTGGCAGCCGAGGGCCTGGTGACGATGAAGCTGCGCCGCGGTGCCTATGTCACCGAAGTCTCGGAGCGCGACCTCGCCGAGGTCTACCACCTGCTCGCGCTGCTCGAAAGCGACGCGGCGCGCGTGGTCGCCGAACGCGCCAGCGCCGCGCAGATCGCCGAGTTGCTGGCGCTGCATCGGGAGCTCGAGGACCAGGTCGCCGATCGGGATCGCTTCTTCGCCGCGAACGAGCGCTTCCACATGGCGCTGCTGGCGATCGCCGACAACCGCTGGCGCAGCCAGCTCGTCGACGATCTGCGCAAGGTGATGAAGCTGAACCGCCACCATTCGCTGTTCAAGCAGGGCCGGCTCGAGGCCTCGCTGAAGGAGCATCGCCAGATCATGGCGGCGCTGAAGGCGCGCAACGGCGAGCGTGCGCAGCAGCTGATGCAGCAGCATTTTGCCAACGGCAAGGACGCGGCCTGGCTGACCTGACCGGCCGCGTTGTCTTGGATCCGGCACTAACATCCTGCGCTGACGAGTCGTCGCCCGTACCCCCTCTTCAACGCATGAAGCTCAACATCCTGTCCGACCTGCACCTGGGCTTCGCAGCCATGGAGCGGCCCGAGAACGATGCCGACGTCGTCGTGCTCGCGGGCGACGTGTCGCGTCCGCGCGAGGCCGCCGTCTGGGCCCTGCGCCTGGACAAGCCGGTGATCTACGTGCTCGGCAACCACGAGTTCTACGGCAGCAGCATCGACGGCGCAGCGCAGGAGCTCGAGCGGCTGTGCGCGGGCACGCAGGTCCACCTGTTGAACGACCGCGGTGTCGTCATCGACGGCGTACGCTTCCTGGGCAGCACGCTGTGGAGCGACTTCGAACTGTTCGACGAACCGGCGCAGAAGGCCGCGGCGATCGCGCAGGCGCGCGAGCTGATCCGCGACTTCAGCCGGATCCGCACACGCGAGGCGGCGAACGACGTATTCAGCCCCGCGGACTCGGCGGCGCTGTTCGAACGGCACAGCGGCTGGCTCGACCGACAACTTTCGATTCCGCACGCCGGGCCGACCGTGGTCGTGACCCACCACGCGCCGTCGCGCCGGAGCATCCACCCGCGCTTTGCCGACTCGTTGCTGAACGCCTGCTTCGTCTCCGATGCGCAGCACCTGCTCGGCGCCGAACGCACCCAACTGTGGATCCACGGGCACACCCACGACAGCTTCGACTACACCGTGAACGGCACTCGCGTGGTGTGCAATCCGCGCGGCTATTCCAGGGGCGGCGCGATCGAGAACCCGCACTTCGATCCGAACCTGACGATCGAGCTGGGCTGATCCGGTGCCCGGCCGCGGCGCGCTCGGGAATATTGCGCACGCTCGCAGCGTCTAAGCCAGACCGGAAGGTCGACCACGGACGCCCGCTCACCGAGGAACACCCCATGACCACCCACCTCACCACGCTGGCGGCACGCGAATCGATCGCCGACGGCACGATGGCGTTTCATTTCCACCGGCCCGCCGGCTTCGAGTTCAAGCCCGGCCAGGCGATCGACCTGGTGCTGTCCGCCGAGACCGGGGCCGACGACGCAGGCTCGCGCCATGCCTTCTCGATCGTCAGCGCGCCGTTCGAGGACGAACTGGTGATCGCCACGCGCATGCGCGACAGCGCCTTCAAGCGCAGGCTCGGCGCCCTGGCCGTCGGCGCGCAGGTCACGATCGACGGGCCGTTCGGATCGCTGACCTTGCACCAGAACCCGGCGCGCGCGGCGGTGCTGATCGCCGGCGGCATCGGCATCACACCGCTGATGAGCATGCTGCGGCAGGCGGCGCACGAGCAGCGGTCGCAACGCCTGATCCTGCTCTATTCCAACCGGCGGCCGGAAGACGCGGCCTTTCTGGGCGAACTGCAGCGCCTCGAGACGCAGAACCGGAACTTCCGCCTGCACGCGACGATGACGCAGATCGAAGCCTCGCATCAGGCCTGGCACGGGCCGACCGGCCAGATCGACGCGCCGCGGCTGAAGACCGTCGTCCCCGATCCGGGCGCGGCTGTCTTCTATGTCGTCGGGCCGCCCGCGATGGTCGAGGGCATGCGCCTGACCCTGGCCGCAGCCGGCATCGCCGACGACGACATCCGCAGCGAGGAGTTCTACGGCTACTGAGCGCCCCAAGGACGCCGCCTCGCGGCGCCCGTCCCCCGCGGGGATCAAGGAAAGTGGCGGAGCCACATTTCCTTGAGAGCTTCGCAACCCCGGTTGACGATCGACCGCAGAAAAAAAGCGGAACGTCGCGCCGCGCCGCCACATCTGATGCCAGGGAGACCTCCATGAACAGCGCACAACCCAGGCTCGGGCAAGCCACCGCCGATCGCAGCAGCGACACCGACCTCGCCGCACGCGCCGTGCAGGGCGATGCGCATGCGTTCGAAGCCATCATGCGGCGGCACAACCGGCTGCTGTTTCGCACCGCGCGCAGCATCCTGAAGAACGATGCGGAAACCGAGGACGCGCTGCAGGAGGCCTATCTGCGCGCCTGGCGCGCGCTCGCCAGCTTTCGCGCCGACGCCAAGCTCTCGACCTGGCTGGTGCGCATCGTCGTCAACGAGGCGCTGGGGCGCCTGCGCCGGCGCGGCGCGCTGGTGATCCCGCTGGACGCGGCGGTCGACGCGGACGACCCAGCACCGGAGGCCTGGATGGCGGACGACCCGGACCGACAGCCCGATCGCATCGCGATGCGCGGCGAGATGCGCCACCTGATGGAGGCCCGGATCGACCGGCTCCCCGACGCCTTCCGCAGCGTGTTCATGCTGCGCGCGGTCGAGGAGCTGAGCGTCGAGGAGGTGGCGCTGGCGCTGGATCTGCCGGAGGCCACGGTGCGCACCCGCTTCTTCCGCGCGCGCGGCCTGCTGCGCGAAGGGCTGTCGCGCGATGTCGATCTTGCGATCGGCGACGCGTTCGCGTTCGCGGGCGTGCGCTGCGACCGCATCGTCGCGCAGGTGATGGCGCGGCTCGATGCCGTTGCTCGCAAAGACGAAGCGCCGCAGGGCCGCAACGACGGATAGCGGGAACGCCGCCACTTGCGGCTCCATCCAATGGGCAGCCTCTAACAACCCCAGGAGATTGCCATGTCGTTCTTCCAGATGCCCACCCCGATCGCCGCGCGCCGCTTGTTCATCGGGCAGTCGGGCCTCGTGCTCTCCGGCGCGGCGATCGCGCTGCTCGCCGGGCGCGACGCGCTCGCCGCGGGCTCCGGCGCCGCCGACCCCAAGGACGTGCAGATCCTCAACACCGCGCTCGGCGCCGAGTTCGAGGCGATCGCGGCCTACCAGCTGGGGGCCGAGAGCAAGCTGCTGCAAAAGCCCGTGCTCGATCTGGCGCTGACCTTCCAGGGCCATCACAAGGAACACGCCGACGTGCTCGCCAAGACGATCGAGAAGCTCGGCGGCAAGGCCGTGGCGGCCAAGGCGAACTACAACTTCCCGGCCGACCAGCTGAAGTCGCAGGCCGACGTGCTGCGCTTCGCCGCCAAGCTCGAGCAAGGTGCCGTCAGCGCCTACCTCGGCGCCGTGCCGCTGTTCGGCAATCGCGACCTGGCCAAGGCCGCGGCGAGCATTCTCGGCGACGAGGCGATGCACTGGGCCGTGCTGCGCCAGGCCCTGGGTGAGGTGCCGGTGCCGTCGGCCTTCATGGCATGAGGCCGCCGGGCCGACCCAAGAGCGCATACCGGAGTGCGCAGCACGAAGGTACGGCAATGAACGGGCACCGGCTGTTGCTGGCCGGTGCGCTGACGCTGTGCGCGATCGCCCCGGCCCACGGCGCGCCCGATGTCGTGCGCGGCGAGCAGGTCTACGCACGCTGCCTGGCCTGCCACGCGCTCGCGTTCGATCGCGTCGGGCCGCATCACTGCGGCCTGTTCGGACGCGTGGCCGGCAGCGTGCCGAACTTCAGCTACTCGCCGGCGATGAAGGATTCGCACATCGTCTGGAACGACAAGACGCTCGACCGGTTTCTGAGCTCACCGCTGAAGACCGTGCCCGGCACCTCGATGACCTACGATGGTGTCTCCGACACCAAGGACCGCGGCGACCTGATCGCCTACCTCAGGCACGCGAACGACACCCCCGAATGCGCGAAGCCAAGGCCCGCACCGGCGAACAGACGCTGACGCACGCAGTACCCGCAGACGACGATCTCGACCGCCTGCTCGCCGATGTGCGCGCCTGCGCGATCTGCGCCGGGCGATTGCCGCAGCGGCCGCGCCCGGTGCTGCAGATCGGCCGGGGCGCGCGCATCCTGATCGCCTCGCAGGCGCCGGGAAGAACGGTCGATCGCAGCGGCATCCCCTTCGACGATGCCAGCGGCGATCGGCTGCGGCAGTGGATGGGCATCGACAAGGCCGTGTTCCACGACCCCGGCATCGTCGCGATCCTGCCGATGGGCTTTTGCTACCCGGGCCGCGGCCGCTGCGGCGACCTGCCGCCCCGGCCCGAGTGTGCGCCGGCCTGGCGAGGTCGTCTGCTGAATCAGCTGCCGACGTTGCAGCTGACGCTGCTGATCGGGCAGTACGCGCTGGCCCGGCACCTGCGGCCACCGGCCCGGCGCACGCTGACCGAGACGGTCCGCGCCTGGCGCGATCATGAGCCGGCGATGCTGCCCTTGCCCCATCCGAGCCCGCGCAACAACGTCTGGCTGCAACGCAACCCGTGGTTCGAGGACGAGGTGCTGACGGCGCTCAGGGCGCGGGTGCGCTAGGTGTGCGGGTCGGCGCTTGCACCGGCCTGAGCCGAGGCCGGCCGCGCCGGGCTGCGACAATCGCGCCCGATGAGCCGCCCTGCCCTTAGCCTGATCTCCGCCGTCGCCCGCAACGGCGCGATCGGCCGCGGCAACGCGCTGCTGTGGCACGAAGTCGAAGACCAGAAGCACTTCCGGCGCGTCACGCTGGGCTGCCCGGTGATCATGGGCCGCAAGACCTGGGATTCGCTGCCGCCGCGCTTTCGGCCCTTGCCGGGCCGGCGCAACGTCGTGATCACGCGCGATTCGTGCTGGCGCGCCGCTGGCGCCGAGGCCGCGCGCTCGCTGGAGCGCGCGCTGGCGCTGCTCGAGGGCAGCGCCAGGGCTTTCGTGATCGGTGGCGCCGAAATCTACGCGCTCGCGCTGCCGCGCGCCGATGAACTGGTGCTGACCGAGATCGACGCCGAGTTGCCCGGCGACACATTCTTCCCGGCCTGGGATCGCGCCCGCTTCCAGGTCGTCGCGCGCGAGTCGCACGTCGGCGCGAACGGCATCGGCTACAGCTTCGTCACTTACAAGAACTCTGGAGGAGATTGACATGTCAGAAAGTGGATTCCACGTGCACGGCCCGCACGAGCACGAACTCGAGCACGCCGCCGAGCACGACCCGAAGGGCCTCGCCGGCCAGCTCGCGGTGGCCACGGCGATCATCGCGACGATCGGCGCGCTGTTCTCGTACATGGCCGGCGCGACGCAGGCCGAGGCGGGCCTGGACAAGAACAACGCCGCGATCAAGAAGACCGAGGCCTCGAACCAGTGGAACTACTACCAGGCGAAGAGCAGCAAGCAGAACCTGAGCGAACTCGCGCAGGAACTCGCGTCCGATGTGCGCAAGACCTTCTACGCCGACGAGGTCAAGCGCTACAAGACCGAGAAGGCCGAGATCAAGCTCGCGGCCGAGAAGCTCGAAGCCGAGTCCGGCGCCTGGGACGACCGCAGCGCCGAGCAGATGCTCCAGCACCACCGCTGGGCCCAGGCGACGACCGCGCTGCAGATCGCCATCGCGATGGCCGCGATCGCGCTGCTGACGCGCCGCAAGTGGCTCGAATACGGCGTGTTCGCACTGAGCGGGCTGGGCGTCGTGTTGGGCGTTCTGGCCTGGCAACACATCTGAAGCGATGCAGGCCTGCGACGCTTTCCGACACCGACTGCTGGCGTGGGGCCTGGCGCTCGTGCTGCTGCCGCACGCGGCACTCGCGCAGCGGCGGCCGGCCGGGCCGCCAGCAAACGCACCCGGCGCGAATATCGTGCGCGACGGTCAACACGATTTCGATTTCGAGATCGGCACCTGGAAGACGCAGCTGCGGCGGCTGGTTCGCCCGCTGGCCGGCTCCGACGAATGGGTCGAGTACCAGGGCAGCTCGGTCGTGCGCAAGGTCTGGAACGGGCGTGCCAACCTGGTCGAGCTCTCGGTCGACGGCGCCGCGGGGCACATCGAGGCGCTGGCCCTGCGCCTGTACAACCCCGAATCGCGCCAGTGGTCGCTGAACTTCTCGAGCCTGCCCAGCGGCACGATGAACCCGGCGCTGAGCGGCGAGTTCAGGAACGGACGCGGCGAATTCTTCAGTCAGGAAACGTTCAGGGGCCGGGCCATCCTCGTGCGCTTCGTCGTCTCGCAGATCAGCCCCGATTCCTGTCGCTTCGAGCAGGCGTTCTCCGAGGACGGGGGCAAGACCTGGGAGACCAACTGGATCGCCACGGACACTCGCAGCAAGGGCCCCGCCGAGACCGGGCGCTGATTCACCCTAAAAACGTGAGTTACCCGGTCGGCGTAGGACCGACCAGCACCGGTAAAGGCGGCCCGACGCCGACGATCCGGTCGCAGATGTAGCGCACCAAGGCGGCCCAGCGGTCGATCGAGGGGAACTGCTCCGCAGTACG
>JANXZN010000152.1 GCA_025355545.1 Rhizobacter sp. | reverse complement strand
CGATTCCAACGAAGACAATGGACATGACTTCCCCTTCCGAGTGAGTTGATGAAAGTTCGCACTTCCCATCGTGGCACTTTGTTGCCGTGCGCCGCGTCACCGCGGCTGGCTCGGGACGGGGAAGTCCCTTTCATTCGTTAGCCCAGGAGCATTCTTGGGAAGAGACTTGACTTTTTATGGTTGTTTCGCCATATTCTGGTGATGTCAGATGGCAACCTAAAACCCGTCGATTGGATTGGCTCCAGCTACAAGGACTTCCGGGCCTTCCCCGACGAGGTGCGGGATCACATGGGCTTTGCGCTGCATCAGGCGCAGACAGGTGCCAAGCACGAGGACGCCAAACCGCTCAAGGGCTTCGGCGAGGCGGGGCGGGGGTTCTGGAGATCGTGTCGGACCATGTGGGCGACACCTTCCGGGCGGTCTACGCCGTGAAATTCGCCGCCGCGATCTATGTGCTGCACGCGTTCCAGAAGAAGTCGAACACGGGCAGCAAGACCCCGACCTCGGACATGGATTTGATCGCGCGACGGCTCACGGTGGCGGAAGCGGAATACAAGGCGCAGCTTGCGAAAGGAAAGAAATCATGAGTGACGACACCAGCATCAAGCGTGGCAGCAAGAACCTGTTCGCCGACCTCGGCTATGCCGACCCTGAGACCCATCGACTGAAGGCGGGGCTGGTGAGCCGCATCCAGGACATCATCGGCGACAGCAAGCTGACGCAAGTCGAAGCCGCCGAACGCATGGGGCTCAGCCAGCCCGACGTGTCCCGGCTGCTGCGCGGGCAATTCCGCGACGTGTCGGTCGAACGGCTCATGCGGATGCTGACCAAACTCGGCTGCGATGTGGACATCGTCGTCCGTGGCGACGGCAAAGCCACCACCAAGGGCGACACCATTCATCTGCACGCCCAGCCCGCGTAGGCCGCGTCATGCCCAAGCGCCACATGACTGGCCCTATGAATGGATACACTTGGGCTGGTTGCTGCATTGACAAGTTGCGCATCGACTTCAGCGGGCGCAACAGACGGAGTCACTACCCGCTGCCACTCCGGACGGCAACGATAGTGCCGCGCCCGGATATGCCTGTCGAGGCGAGGAGACGATATGGATCGCAGAAGTTGGTTGGGGAGCGCATGCGCGGTCGTATTCAGTGTGCCGTGGCTGCCAGTACGGGCACAGCCAGGTAGCGCCGGGCCGCGCAGCCTACGCAGCCTTGCGGTGCTTGATTTTGAGCTGGTCGACGACCAGAACAATCCGCTGACCAAGGCGGTGCAGGAAGTGCGGCTCCGCCACGCAACCCTGCAGCTTCAGCGAGAACTGGCGGAGCGCCAGCTATACCGGGTGGTCGATCCGGCGCCTTCCCAGGAACTGCAGCGTGTGCTGCGCACTCAGCAGGAATTCCTGTACCGCTGCGACGATTGCGCCGAGCAGGTCGGTCGGCTGCTGGGCGTGGACCTTGTCATGGCGACGTGGGTGCAGAAGGTGAGTGAACTGATCCTCAATCTGAACGTCCAGATCTACGACGTCAAGGCGCAAAAGGTTGTGTTCAGCAAGTCAGTCGACATGCGCGGCAACGACGACGTATCGTGGAGTCGCGCCGTTCCCTACTTGGTACGCGACATGGCCGAGAAGCGTGAGCGCAACCCGAGGTACGGACAATGAGCGGTTGCTGGCGCTTAGAGGTGGCCCCACAAATCTGGACACTGCGATAAGTGGAAACTCTGCGACATGAACCCGGGCCTTCTCGCTGCTGTGCCGGCTAACGATATCGACATCATCCCACCGCCACCGGCAGTCCGAAACTGCCACCAATGAGAAGACGTTTCCATTCTGCGTTGTTCTACGCAGCCGGCTCCCTGCGCCGTCTACTCCACGACGATCGCGTTAGCGTCGCGCCCGCGCCCGCCGCCGCCATCGCACGCCTGTCACCACGACCACCAGCAGCGCGACGCCCGCTGCCGCGAGCGTGAGCGCGAAGCGCATGCCGGGCTGGTCGAGCGTGCGGTCGCTCCAGCTGCGCGGCGCCTCGCCGGGCGCGGGCAGCGCGAACGCGACGATCGCGTCGCTGGTGGCCGCGCCGATCTCGCCGTGGCCGCCGGCGGCGACGACGACGTACTGCCGCCCCTGCCAGACGTAGCTCATCGGTGTGGCGATCGCCGCGGCGGGCAGGCGGCCGCGCCACAGCTCGGCGCCGCCGGCGGCATCGAACGCGCGCAGGTACCGGTCCATCGCCGCGCCGATGAAGACCAGGCCGCCGGCGGTGGCGACCGGGCCGCCGAAGTTGGGCGTGCCGGTCTTCAGCGCCAGGCCGAGCGGCGCGATCTCTTCGGTCGTGCCCAGGCGCCTTTCCCACAGGATCTTCTTGCTGCGCAGGTCGAGCGCGGCGAGCGTGCCCCACGGCGCCGGGTTGCAGGGCATGCCCAGCGGCGAGAGCAACAGCTCGCGCTTCATGCCGAACGGCGTGCCGTTCTGCGGGCGGACCTCCTTGTCGGGGTTGGCCGCCTTCACCTGCGCGAACTGCGCGCGCGGGATCAACGTCACCACGTGCGCGGCGCGGCTGGTGTTGACGTAGACCACGCCGCCCGGGTCGATCGCGACGCCGCCCCAGTTCACGCCGCCGCCGGTCATCGGGTACACGACCGTGCCCTGGGTCGACGGCGGCGTGTACAGCCCGTCGTTGCGCAACCCGGCGAGGCGCTCGCGGCACTGGTCGCGGTCGAAGCCCATCAGGCCGAACAGCGTTTCGGGCCGCAGCGTTTGCGGCACCAGCGGCGGCAGGTCGGCCGGGAAGGTCTGCGTCGGCGACAACACCTCGCCGAGCACCCCGCCCTGCGGCACCGCCCGCTCCTCGACCGGGTAGACGGGCACGCCGGTGTCGCGGTCGAGCACGAACACGAAGCCCTGCTTGGTCGCCTGGACGACGACGTCGCGCATCGCGCCGGCCACCGGGAACGTGGCGAGCGTCGGTTGCGCCGGCAGGTCGTAGTCCCACACGTCGTGCTTGACGACCTGGAATGCCCACGCGAGCGCGCCGTCGGCCAGGTGCAGCGCAACGACCGAGTCGGCGTGGCCGTTGTTGCCAGGGCGCTGGCCGCCGTAGAAATCCGGGCTCGGGCTGGATGTCGGCAGGAACACCAGGCCGCGCCGCTCGTCCACCGACATCGGCGCCCAGACGTTCGCGGCGCCTGCGCCCGCCGGAGCCGCCGCGGTGGCGCTGGCCTGCAGCGGCGGCGCGCTGGCAGCGGCGCCCTCGCTCGCCGGCGCTGCCGCCGGAGCCGCACCGCTCGCCGCCTGCGAGGCGGCCAGCGTGGCCACCGCGGCCGCGCTCGGCGCACCGGGCGGCGCGTCGGGCGCGAGCGGGTCCCAGGACCAGCGCAGCGCGCCGCTGCGCGCATCGAACGCGCGCACGCGGCCCGACGGCGCATCGGCACGCCCGTTGTCGCCGACCGACGAGCCGACGACGACGACGCCACTCTCGCCCGCACTCGCCGCGACCGGCGCCGACGTGATCTGGAACTCGCCGTCCCAGCGCAGCGCGCCGGGGTCTATCTGCACCGTGCCGGCGTTGCCGAAATCGCGGCACGGCTTGCCGTCGCGCGCGTCGAGCGCGATCACGCGCGCGTCGACGGTGCCGGTGTAGATGCGCGTCGCGCAGGCCTGGCCGGGGGCGGCAAGCGGGTCGCGCCATTGCGCGACACCGCGGCAGTTGTAGCGGTTCGCCGGGCGGCGGTCGGTCGCGACCTTCGGGTCGAAGCGCCAGCGCTCGGTGCCGGTGCCGGGGTCGAGCGCGATCACTTCGTTGAACGCGCTGCACAGCACGAGCTTGTCGTCGACCAGGATCGGCGTGGTCTGGAACTTGATGCGCTTCATCAGCGCCGGGTCGCGCCGCGCCGCGTCGCCGGTGCGGTACAGCCACTGGCGACGCAGACCGTCGACATTGGCCGGCGTGATCTGCGCCGCCGCGCTGTAACGCGTCCCGCCGGCGTCGCCGCCGTAGTGCGCCCAACCCGGCTCGGCGGCGTGCGCGCTGGCGCCCGCCAGCGCGGCGACGGCGACCAGCCCCGCGCGCATGGCCGGCGGTTCAGCCGGCCGAGGTCGCCGGTCGCGGCGCCGGCACGGCCGAGCCGTCCTTTTTCTGCTTCAGCAGCACGCCGTTCTTCACCGCGACGATCTCGGCGACGATGGACACCGCGATCTCGGCCGGCGTCTTGCTGCCGATGTCCAGCCCTACGGGTCCGTGCAGCCGGTCGATCTCGGCCGCCGTCAGGTCGAACAGTTCGAGGCGTTCGCGCCGCTTCGCGGTGTTGCCGCGCGAGCCGAGCGCGCCGATGTAGAAGGCCGGCGACTTCAGCGCCTCGAGCAGCACCAGGTCGTCGAGCTTCGGGTCGTGCGTGACCGCGACCACCGCGCTGTGCGGGTCGAGCTGCAGTTCGAGCACCAGGTCGTCGGGCATCGCCTTGCTGAAGGTCGTGCCGGGCACGTCCCAGGTCAGGTTGTATTCCTCGCGCGGGTCGCAGCAGATGACCTCGAAATCGAGCGCCAGCGCCATCTGCGCGACCGCGCGCGAGAGCTGGCCGGCGCCGATGATCAGCAGCCGCCAGCGCGGGCCGAACAGCGCGACCAGTTGCTGGCCGTCGAACGTGAACACGTCGCCGCGCGAGGCAGCCTCGACGACGACCGCGCCGGTGGCCAGGTTCAGCCGCCGCGCGACCAGCTCGTGGCGCGCGGTGCGTGCCAGCACCTCGTCGATCCAGGCCGCGCTGCGCAGCGGCTCCTGCACCAGCCGCAGGTTGCCGCCGCAGGGCAGGCCGAAGCGCGCGGCTTCTTCCTTGGTCACGCCGTAGGCGATCAGCGAGGGCGTGGCGACGCGCTCGCCGTGGCGCAGGCGATCGATCAGGTCGTCCTCGACGCAGCCGCCCGACACGGAGCCGGCGACCTGCCCGTCGTCGCGCAGGCACAGCAACGCGCCGGGCGGGCGCGGCGCCGAGCCCCAGGTTTCGATCACCGTCACGAGCCAGACCTTGTGGTCCTGCGCGAACCAGTCGCGCGCCTGGCTCAGCACCTGCAGATCGAGACTGTCCATCGTCACACCCCTTCTAGCGGATCGCGAAATAGACGATCGCGAGCACCACGACCGCGCCGATCAGCCACCAGAGTTTGGCGATGTTGCCATCGGCTTCGGCCGACGGTGCCGGCACCGCCACCACGGCGCCTTCGGCCGGCGCCACGCCGGCCTGCAGATGCGCCTCGAAGGCCTTGAAGAAGTCTTCGGTGATCTTCGCCGCGGTCGCGTCGATCAGGCGCGAGCCGATCTGCGCCATCTTGCCGCCGACGGTGGCGCGCGCCGTGTACTTCAGCAAGGTCTGCTGTGCGCTCTGTGCGGTGAGCGCGACATCGGCCGCGCCCTTGCCGAAACCGGCGACACCGCCTTGCCCGTCGAAGTTGATCGTGTAGCTGTTCGGCGCCTGCACGTTGGTCATCGACAGATTGCCCTTGAAACGCGCGCTGACCGGCCCGACCTTGAGCGCGACCACGGCCGTCATCGCGTCGGGCCCGCTGCGCTCGAGCGATTCGCAGCCGGCGATGCAGGACTTCAACACCTCGGGGTCGTTGAGCGCGGACCAGGTCGTGTCGACCGACGCGGGGATGGTGCGTTCGCCTTGGAGTTCCATAGATTCGTGTTTATGCCAGAAGTGAGGAAGGAGCGACAGCGGGCGCGCGCAAGGCCTTGCCGAGATCGCTGAGGCTGGCCAGATTGTGGACCGGCAGGAAGCGGTCGACATTGGGCAGCAGTGCGCGCACGCCGGCGGCGCGCGGCTCGAAGCCGTCGAAGCGCAGCAGCGGGTTGAGCCAGACGATCCGGTGCGCCATGCGGCGCAGCTGAAGCGCAGCGCGCGCCAGATCGCCGTGCTCGTCGCGGTCCAGCCCGTCGGTCATCAGCAGCACGGCGGCGTTCGAGCCGAGCAGGCGGCGCGCCCAGACGCGGTTGAACTCGTCCAGGCAGCTCGCGATGCGGGTGCCGCCCTTCCAGTCCCGCACCTGCCGGTCGGCGAGTTCCAGCGCCACGTCGGGGTCGCGGTGCTTCAGGCTGCGCGTGATGTTGGTCAGCCGCGTGCCGAACACCAGCGTGTGGACCTTCAGGTAGCGCCGCGTCAGGCCGTGCACGTAGTGCAGCAGCAGGCGCGCGTAACGCTCCATCGAGCCGGAGATGTCGAGCAGCACGACCAAGGTCGGCCACTCGCGGCGCGCGCGCGTGAAGGCCGGCAGCAAGGTGTGCGGCTGGCGCGCCATGCGCTGCATCGTCTTGCGCAGATCGAGCGTGCCGCCGTGCTGGCGATTGGCGGCGCTTTCGTGGCGGCGCCGGCGCACCGGCTGCACCGGCAGCGGCACCTGCTCGGCGAGCTTCTTCGCGAGCTCGAACTCGGCCGCGGTCATGCTCTCGAAGTCGGCCTGCTGCAGCCGCTCGCGGTCCGAGAACGTGAACGTCGTGTCGAAGCTGAGTTCTTCCTGCGCGGTGTTGTTGGCCGGGTTCGGCGGCTCTTTCGGCTTCGGTGCGGCGAGCGCGTCGGCGAGCCGGTTCGCGCGCGGCTGAACCGGCTTCTCGCCGCGCCCGCTGATCTTGGGCAGCAGCAGGTACATCAGCTGTTCGAGCAGCTTCGGATCGCGCCAGAACGCGTCGAACGCGGCGTCGAACAGGGTCTGCTGCTCGTGGCGGTCGAGCATCACCGCGCTGAGCGCGGCGTGCACGTCGTCGCGCCGCGTCAATCCGACCTGCTCGACCGCGGCCATCGCCGCGAGCACGCGGTCGGGCCCGATCGGCATGCCGGCCGTGCGCAGCACGCGCGCGAAATGGACGATGTTCTCGGCGATCACGATTCAGTCGAAGGTCAGTCGAGCAGCGCCCGCGCCTTCAGCTCGTCGAGCAGCTTCGCGGTGTCGCCGCTCTGCAGCTTGACGATGTCGTCCTGGTACTTCAGCAGCACGCCCAGCGTGTCGTGCACCGTCGCCGGGTCGAGGCGGATCGCGTTCAGCGCGACCAGCGCGTTGGTCCAGTCGATCGTCTCGGCCACGCCCGGCGCCTTGAACAGATCGAGCTTGCGCATGCGTTGAACGAACTCGACGACCTGCACGTACAGGCGATCGGCCGCGCCCGGTGCCTTCAGCCGCACGATCTCGAGCTCGCGCTCGACCGTCGGGAAATCGACCCAGTGGTACAGGCAACGGCGCTTCAGCGCGTCGTGGATCTCGCGCGTGCGGTTGCTGGTGATGATCGTGATCGGCGGCGCATCGGCCTTCACGGTGCCGAACTCGGGGATCGTGATCTGGTTCTCGGCCAGCACCTCGAGCAGGAAGGCGTCGAACGGTTCGTCGGCACGGTCGAGCTCGTCGATCAACAGCACCGGCGAGCGCGGCTGCGTCAGCGCCTGCAGCAGCGGGCGCTCGATCAGCATGCTGCGCGAATACAGCGTGTGCGCGAGGCGCTCGCGGTCGCCCTCGCCGTGGATCGCGTGCGCCGCCTCGGCCAGGCGGATCTCGACCATCTGGCGCGCGACGTTCCACTCGTA
>JANXZN010000139.1 GCA_025355545.1 Rhizobacter sp. | reverse complement strand
TTGAACCCGGACATCTGGCTCTCGCCGCTGATGGTGCTGGGCACGCAGTGGTACCTGCTGTTCAACGTGATCGCCGGTGCGTCGACCGTGCCGACCGAGTTGCGCTACGCGGCACAGAACCTCGGCCTGGCCGGCTGGCTGAAGTGGCGGCGCTACCTGCTGCCGGCGGTGTTCCCGAGCTTCGTGACCGGCGCGATCACCGCCAGCGGCGGCTCGTGGAACGCCAGCATCGTCGCCGAGTACGTGACCTGGGGCGACACCACCTTGCAGGCGCAGGGCCTGGGCAGCTACATCGCGCACATGACGGCGATCGGCGACTTCCCGCGCATCGCGCTGGGCATCGGCGTGATGTGCGTGTTCGTGATGGCGATGAACCACTTCGTCTGGCGGCGCCTGTACCGCCTGGCCGAAGACCGCATGCACTTTTGAATCAAGAGGTGGACTCATGGCCCAGGCCATCGTCGAACTGAAGGGGGTCGGCAAGTCGTTCCGGTCGGCCGACGGCCACCTGCGCTCGGTGCTCGAGGGCGTGGACTTCCGCCTCGCCGAAGGCGAGATCGTCGCGCTGCTCGGCCAGAGCGGTTCGGGCAAGTCGACGATGCTGCGCATCATGGCCGGGCTGATCCCCGCCGACGCCGGCGAGGTGCGGCTGCGCGACCAGCCGCTGTACGGGCCGGCGCGCGGCGTCGGCATGGTGTTCCAGTCGTTTGCGCTGTTCCCGTGGCTGACGGTGCAGGGCAACGTCGAGCTCGGCCTGGAGGCGCGCGGCACAGCAAAGGCCGAGCGCGAGCGCCGCGCCGAGGCCGCGATCAAGCTGATCGGCCTGACCGGCTTCGAGGGCGCGCTGCCGCGCGAGCTCTCGGGCGGCATGCGCCAGCGCGTGGGCATTGCGCGCGCGCTCGTCGTCGAGCCCGAGGTGCTGCTGATGGACGAAGCCTTCTCTGCCCTGGACGTGCTCACCGGCGAGCGCCTGCGCGAAGACATCCTGGAGCTGTGGACCAGCAAGGCGATGCCGACCAAGGCGATCCTCGTCGTCTCGCACAACATCGAGGAAGCGGTGCTGATGGCCGACCGCGTGCTGATCTTCGCGAGCGACCCGGGGCGGGTGCGCTTCCAGCTCGCGGTCCAGCTGCCGCGGCCTCGCAACCCCGAGAGCCCCGAGGTGCGCCAGCTGATCGACGAGGTCTATGCGCTGATGACCGCCGGCAGCGGCCGCGCCGGCCGCACGCCGAGCGGCGAGCCGGCACCGCTGCAGCTCGCCGCGCGCCTGCCCGAGGCCGATGTGACGCGCATGGAAGGCCTGCTGGAGCTGCTCGCCGGCGACACCTTCCGCGGCCGCGCCGATCTGCCGCGCCTGGCCGAGGACACCGAACTGACCGACGACGAACTGCTGCCGCTCGCGCAGGCCGTGTCGCTGCTCGGCCTGGCGCGCCTGGCCAGCGGCGACCTGCACCTCACGCCGCTGGGCCAGCGCTACGTCGACGGCACGCACACGCTGCGCCAGGAGCTGTTCGGCCAGCAGCTGCTGGCACACGTGCCGCTGGCCGCGCACATCCGCCACAGCCTGGAGCAGGAGGCCGCGGGCGAGCTGCCCGAGGAGCCGTTCCTGCGCCTGCTCAGCGAAAGCCTGGACGCGGCCGAGGCCGAGCGCGTGCTGCGCACCGCGATCGAATGGGGCCGCCACGGCGAGGTGTTCGAGTACAACTACACGACCGGCCTGATCCATCTGCCCGAAGGCGACGAGGCCGAAGCGCCCGCGGGCTGAGCGACACTGCCGTTTGAACTGCCGGCGTTACCGTGTCCGCCGCGTTGCCCGCCGCCCCTCGCCCCAGCCCGCCGCGCCTGCCCGAGCGGGAGGTCTTGCTGGACGCACTCGATGCCGGCCTGGCGGTGGTGGCCGCCGGGCGTGGTCAGGTCGTGCTGCCCCGCGGTGAGGCCGACATCGCTGTTCGGCGACCTGCCGGCGGCGCATGTGACCCGGCTCGCGGTAGCGCGGCTGTCGCGAACCGCCGTCAAGTGCTGCAACTCGCGCGATCGTGCCGCGCGCGGTCGACCTCGCGCTGGTCGACGCGGTGCTCGCGGCACCGCCCGAGGCCGTCGAGCAATGCATCGGCAGCGGGCTGCTGCTCGCGGATGGGCAGGGCCTGCGTTTCCGGCCCGAGCTCGCGCGCGTCGCGGTCGAGCACGCGATCCTGCCGCCGCGCGCGCTGCAATTGCACGCGCGGGTGCTGGCGGCGCTCTCGGCGCGGCCGTCGGGCTGGCGCAACGCGCAGATCGCGACGCGACTCTCGCGCTCGACCCGCTCGGTCGACCACCACGCCGTATCGATTCTCGCGAAACCCGGCGTCGCGACGCGCGCCGACGCGCTCGTCGCGGCCCGGCGCCTCGGGCTGCTGCCAGGAAATGGGCTAGCGCGCCGGCCCGAAATGGGCAGCGCGGGGCTCGCGCCCGCAGGCATCACGGTCTATGGTTGTCCCACGGTCCGAACCGGGCCGGCATCCCCCCACTGGAGAAACCCATGCCCCGCTACCTTGTTGAACGCACGTTTCCGGACGGCCTGTCGATTCCGCAGACCGCTGCCGGCGCGAAGATCTGCCGCAGCGTCGTCGACACCAATGCCAAGGATGGCGTGACCTGGCTGCACTCGTACGTCAATCCGGAACGGACCCAGACCTTCTGCATCTACGACGCTCCGTCCCCCGAGGCGATTCGACACGCCGCGGACGGCAACCAGTTCCCGGTGGACCGGATCCCCGAAGTCTCGGAGCTCGATCCCTACTTCTACCGCAGCTGAGCGCCGTGCCGTTCGCTCAGCGCCTGAGCGCCAGCACCAGCACGCCGGCGGCGACCAGCGCAATGCCGAACCAGTCGCGCAGCGCCGGCCGCTCGCCGAGAAAGGCGACCGCGAACAGCGCGACCAGCACGACGCTGAACTTGTCGACCGGCGCGACCTTCGAGGCCTCGCCGATCTGCAGCGCGCGGAAGTAGCAGACCCAGGACGCGCCGGTGGCCAGGCCCGACAGGCCAAGGAAGGCCCAGGTGCGGCCCGGCAGCGCCAGCGGGTTGCTCCACTTGCCGCTGAACGCGATGAACGCCGACAGCACCACGGTGATGATCACGGTGCGCACCAGCGTCGCCAGATCGGAGTCGACGCCCTGGATCCCGATCTTCGCGAAGATCGCCGTCAGCGCGGCGAACACGGCCGAGAGCGCCGCCCAGAAGAACCAGCCGTGAATCGCTGTCATGATGTCGCTCACCTTTTCATCCGCGTCGCGAACATCATGCATCGAACCGACCGGGTCGTAGCGCATCGCATCATCGGCACCGCGGGCCGGCGCGCGGCCGCGCTGCTGGCGGTGCTCGCCGTCTGGCCGGCGTGGTGCGGCGCGCAGCCGATCGAGGTGCGGGTCGAGAAGCGCGGCGAGCTGGTGGTCGTCGACGTCGAGGCGAGCGTGGCCGCGGCGTCGCACCAGGCCTGGGCCGTGCTGACCGACTACGACCACATGGCGAGCTACCTCTCGACGCTCAAGTCCAGCGCGATCGTGCGGCGCGACGGCAATTCGCTGCAGGTCGAGCAGACCGGCGAGGCGCACCGCGCGTTTTTGCACTTCACGTTCCGCAGCCTGCGCTCGGTCGAGCTGGTGCCGCCCAGGGAGATCCGCTCGCACCTGATCAGCGGCGACTTCAAGAGCTACGTGTTCACGACCCGCCTCGCCGACAAGGGCACGCACACGCAGATCAGCCACCATGGCGAGTATGTGCCGATCAACTGGGTCCCGCCGGGCATCGGGCCGGCGCTGATCAAGGAAGAAACGACCAAGCAATACCAGGAGCTGATCGCCGAAATGCTGCGGCGCGAGCGCGCCGGCGCGCCGGGGCCGGCGGCGTCGGCCCCGGCGCGCTGAACCGGTTTCGAGCAGCGCGTTCCCGCAGCGGTCGGTCTCGTGCTGCATGGCGCAGCGGACCAAGAACGAGACCGCTGGCGTGAACCGGAACATCGACGGCCCGTTGCGATTCGACACCGGCGCAGGCCGCGGCGGGCCGGGTCGTCGGCCTTGACGGTGCCGCGGCGCTGTCGTGCGCCGCTCAGCCCGCTGCGCGCAAGGTCAGGTTGACGCGCTCGCCGCCGAGCAGCCCATGCTGCCCGTCGGCCAGCGGCAGCACGCCGTGGAAACGCAGCCGCGAAGCGCCGCCCCAGACGACGACATCGCCGTGGCGCAGCGCCACGCGCAAGGCCTTGTCGGCACGCCGCAGGCCGCCGAACAGGAACACCGCCGGCAAGCCGAGCGAGATCGACACGATCGGCGCGCTGAAATCGTGCTCGTCGCGGTCCTGGTGCAGCGACAGCTTCGCGCCCGGCAGGTAGCGGTTGACCAGGCACGCATCGGGCGCGAAGGCGTCGAAGCCGGCGCGTGCCGCGGCCTGCCGCGCGAGCGCGCGAAACGATGCCGGCATCGGCGGCCACGGCAGGTTGCGCTCGGGGTCGATCGCGTCGTAGCGGTAGCCGCGGCGGTCGCTGACCCAGCCGAGCGCGCCGCAGTTCGTCGTCGCGACCGACATGCGCAGCCCGCCGGGCGTGATCAGGTGGCGCAGCGGCGCCGCCGCGATCACGCCCCGCACATCGGCCAGGAGCTGGTACTGCGCGGCCAGCGCGAAGCCGCGCAGCAGCAGTGCGCCGTCGGCGAGCGGCAGGGCGGCGGGCTCGGCCGCCTCGGTCGCATCGAACAGCTCGAGGTTCATGCGGCCGCCCTCATGCGGCGTCGTGGAACACGATGCCGGCGGTGTGGCGCAGCCCCGAGCGCACGCGGCTGACGCCGTGCCGCAGGTTCACGCGATAGGCGCCGCGCGTGCCCTGCACCGGCCGCTGGTGCACCGCGATCACTGCGGCGTCGCCCTGCCGCAGGGGCAGCACCTCGGCGCGCGACTGCATGCGCGGGCGCTGCTCGGTCATCACGAACTCGCCGCCGCTGAAATCGCGCCCGGGTTCGGACAGCAGGATCACGACCTGCAACGGGAACACCTGCGCCCCGTACAGATCCTGGTGCAGGCAGTTGTAGTCGCCCGCGCGGTATTGCAGCAGCAGCGGGGTCGGGCGCGTCTGGCCGGCCGCGCGGCAGCGTTCGATGAACGCGACGTGCTCGGCGGGGAAGCGCGCGTCCAGGCCCATCGCGGCGTGCCAGCGGTTCGCGATCGGCGCGAGTTTCGGGTAGAGCGCCGTGCGCAGCCGCGCGACCATCTCCGGCAGCGGGTAGCCGAAGTACCGGTACTCGCCGCGCCCGAAACCGTGCCGTGCCATCACGACGCGGCTGCGGAAGGCCGCATCGTCGGCGTAGCGCGCCGCCAGCGCCGCGCACTCGGCCGCCGACAGCAGGCCCTCGACGACCGCGCTGCCCTGCGCGTCGAGCGCGCTGCCGACGCCCGCCCAGTCGACCCTCTCGACGCGTTCGTCGATGCTCGCTGCGACGAGGCCCGGCGCCTTCGGATCGCACGCGTTCACGCCGCGGCCTCACGCGCCAGCAGCGCCCGCTTGCGCGCCACGCCCCAGCGGTAGCCCGACAGCGCGCCGTCGGTGCGCACGACTCGGTGGCACGGGATCGCGACCGCGAGCGGGTTCGCGCCGCAGGCCTGCGCGACCGCACGCACCGCCTTCGGTGCACCGATGCGCGCGGCCACCTCGGCATAGCTCGCGGTCGCGCCTGCCGGCAGCGCGCGCAGCGCCTGCCAGACGCGCTGCTGGAACGCGGTGCCGCGCACATCGAGCGGCAAGTCCAGCCCCAGCGCCGGCGCCTCGACGAAGCCGACGACGCGCGCGACCAGGCGCTCGAAGGCTGCGTCGCCGCCGAGCAGCCGCGCGTTCGGAAAGCGGTCCTGCAGCTCGCGGGCGAGCGCATCGGGGTCGTCGCCGAGCGCGATCGCGCAGACGCCGCGCGCGCTTTGCGCGACCAGGATCGCGCCCAGCGAACAGGCGCCGATCGCGAACCGGATATCGGTGTCGGCGCCGCCGGCGCGGTAGTGCGTCGGCGTCATGCCGAGCACGCGGTCGGCCTCGGCGTAGAAGCGGCCGTTCGAGTTGTAGCCGGCGTCGAAGATCGCCGCGGTCACGGTCTCGCTGCGCGCGAGCTGCTGGCGCACGCGCTGCGCGCGCTGCGCCGCGGCGTAGGCCTTCGGCGTCAGGCCGGTGACGCGCTTGAACAGGCGGTGCAGGTGATGCGCGCTGATGCCGGCATGCTGCGCGAGCGCGTCCAGCGTCGGCGCCTGATCGGCGCCTTCGATGAAGCGGCACAGGTCGGCCACGACCGCCGCCTGGCGCTCGGCCCGCGGCGCGTCGTCGGGGCGGCAGCGCTTGCAGGGGCGAAAGCCGGCGCGCTGCGCGTCCGCGCCGCTGGCGTGGAACGCGACGTTCTCGGGCCGCGGCGCCCGCGCCGCACACGAAGGCCGGCAGTACACGCCGGTGGTCCTGACGGAGTAGAAGAACGTGTTGTCGGCCTGCGCCTCGCGCGCGACCACCCCGGCCCAGCGCGGGTCGGCCACGGTCGCCGCGGCGAGCGCTTCGGTGCGGGTGCGCGTCTTCACGCCAATCCCGCCGGGCCGTCCCGAGGGAATGGCCGCCCCCTCGGGGGGTAGCGAGCAAAGCGAGCGTGGGGATTTCATTTTGGTCCTTCCAACGATTGAAACATCGATGCGAAGACTCTAGGTTTTGCAGGCCCTTGCCGCACTCCGCTGCTTGCTTTCGAATTCGATTCGCGTCAGTCTGTCTTGCGGCCCGCACGCAGGTGCGTCAGCGGCAGCGCCGCGCCGGCCTTGACCTCGCCGAGCGAGAAGCTGGTGTGCAGGTCCTTCACGTGCGGCAGGTGCAGCAGCGTGTCGCGCGAGAACTTCGAGAACGCATCGAGGTCGGTCGCCATCACCTGCAGCTCGAAGGTACCCGAGCCCGAGATGTAGTGGCACGAGATCACCTCGGGAATGCGGCGGATCTTGTCTTCCAGCTCGCGCGTCGGCGCGGCGGTGTTGCGGTCGGCGTCGATGCGCACGAAGGCGAGCACGCCCAGCCCGATCTTGCGGCGGTCGATCTCGGCCCGGTAGCCGGTGATGAAGCCCTGCTCCTCGAGCCGGTATCCGGACAAAGTTAG
>JANXZN010000124.1 GCA_025355545.1 Rhizobacter sp. | reverse complement strand
CCGCCATCGATGAGTACATCGCCCATCACAACATCAAACCCCAGCCGTTCATCTGGACCAAGAGCGCCGCCGACATCCTGCAGAAGGTCATCCGCGCCAACAGCCGCTTAAGTTCTAAACAGAATGGAACACTACACTAGCATCGACGCCATCCGCCCACCGGATCGCCGCATGAAACAGCTCCCCGGTCTCGACGCCAGCTTCCTGCACCTCGAAACGCCGCAGATGCCGATGCATGTCGGCGCGCTGCACAACTTCGAGCTGCCGGCCAGCTACCGCGGCGACTTCCTCGCCGACATGCGCCGCCACATGGCAGCGCGCCTGGTGCTCGCACCGGCGCTGCGCCAGAGGCTGGTGAAGATGCCGCTGAACCTGAGCAACCCGACCTGGATCGACGCCGAGCCCGATCTCGAGGCGCACGTCGTCGGCATCACGCTGCCCAAGGGCAGCGGGCAGGCGGAGCTCGAAGCGCAGGTCGGCCGCCTGCACCCGGTGCTGCTCGACCGCAGCCGGCCCCTGTGGAAATTCCACGTCTTCGACGGGCTCGCCGACGGCCCCGGCGGCGCCAGGCGCTACGCGATGTACACCCAGCTTCACCACGCCGCGGTCGACGGCCAGGCCGCGGTCGCGCTCGGCCAGGCGATCCTCGACCTCGGGCCCGAGGGGCGCGAGGTCGACCAGCAGCGCAGCGGCAAGGTCCGGCGCGAGCTGGGCATGGCCGACATGCTGCGCAATGTGCTCGGCAATCAGCTCGGGCTGGTCGTCGATGCGATGAAGGCGATTCCGGGCACGGTCGGCGTGCTCTCGCAGATGGCGACGCAAAAGGTCGGCGCCACGGTCGGCGGCACGGTCGCCGCGCTCGCGTCGCGCCTCAGGGGGCAGGGCGCGGGCGCCAAGGGCAAGAGCGTCAGCAACCTCGCGCTGGCGCCGCGCATGCGGCTGAACGTCACGGTGTCCGAAGCGCGCGCGTTCGCGTCGATCAGCCTGCCGCTGGCGGCGATCAACGCCACGCGGCGCAAGCACAAGGCCAGCCTGAACGACGCGGTGCTGATAGTCTGCAGCGGCGCGCTGCGCCGGCACTTCCTGAAGCACGGGCCGCTGCCGCGCAAGTCGATGGTGGCGGGCGTGCCGATCTCGACCCGCGCGAAGGGCGACACCGCGTCGAACAACCAGGCGACGATGACGATCGTCAGCCTGGGCACGCACATCGCCGACCCGGCCAAGCGCCTCGCGCACGTGCTCGCCGCCACCGCGGCGATGAAGGCCAACATGGGCGCGATGAAGAGCCTGATGCCGATCGACTTCCCGTCGCTGGGCGTGCCGTGGCTGATGGAGGGGCTGAGCGCGCTATACGAGAAGGCGCGCGTCGCCGACCGGCTGCCGGCGATCGCGAACGTGACGATCTCGAACGTGCCCGGCCCGACCGTGCCGCTGTACATGGCCGGCGCGAAGATGCTGACCAACTACCCGACCTCGATCGTCGTGCACGGGGTGGCGCTGAACATCACAGTGCAGACCTACAACGAGTCGCTCGAGTTCGGGTTGATCGCCTGCGGCAAGGCGATGCCGGAGATCGCCGAGCTCGCACGCCAGGTGCAGGCCGCGTTCGACGAGTTCCAGGCGCTGCCGGCGACCGTCGAAGCGCCGCCTGCGGTCGTGGCATCGGCCCCGAAGGTCGCCGCGAAAAAGCCCGCGCCGGGCAAGAAGCCAGTGGCGAAGAAGCCGGCCGCGAAGAAGGCCGCTCGCGCAGCGGCGACCAAGAAAGTCGTGAAGGCAGCGAAACCGTCCGCCAAATCCGTCCCGAAAGCGACACCCCGGGCTAGGGCAAGTGCTCCAAAGAAGAAGGCCGCCCGCCGCTAACATGGTCTGATCCCCTCAGCGCGCGAGCGGCATGCCCAGACTGCCTCGAAACCACGCCCCTGCGACGACGCCTTCGACCGACGACGAACTGCGTCCACCCAACGCCTTCCTTTTGATGCTCGAGGGCCGGGCCTTCTGGGAACTCGGCGCAATGGTCGCCGCGACACCGTGGCTGCGGCGCCTGCCCAAGGGCGACGGTCACCCGGTGCTGGTGTTCCCCGGCATGGGGGCGAACGACTTCACGACCGTGCCGCTGCGCAACTTCCTCGACAGCCTGGGCTACGCGACCCAGGCCTGGGGTCAGGGCTTCAACTTCGGCCCGCGCGACGGCGTGCTGAAGCAATGCGCCGCCGACGTGCGGGCCCTGTCCGAGAAGCACGGGCGCCCGGTCAGCCTGGTCGGCTGGAGTCTCGGCGGCCTGTATGCGCGCGAGATGGCGAAGGAGCTGCCCGGCCACACGCGCTGCGTGATCACGCTGGGCACGCCGTTCGCCGGCCACCCGCGCGCGACGAACGCCTGGCGCATCTTCGAGATGCTCAGCGGCCAGAAGGCGCACGACCCGACCATGATCGCGCGGCTGCGCACGCCGCCGTCGGTGCCGACGACCTCGATCTACTCGCGCACCGACGGCATCGTCGCCCGGCAGTGCAGCCTGAACGAGCCGGGCCCGCTCACCGAGAATATCGAGGTTCACGCCAGCCACACCGGCATGGGCATGAACCCGCTCGCGCTCTACGCGGTTGCCGATCGGCTTGCGCAGCCCGCGGGGCAGTGGCGCCACTTCGATGCCAGCGACGGCGTGCGGCGCTGGTTCTTCCAGGGCTCTCCCCCCAACACCTCGACGAAAGCGGCCTGACATGAACGCAGCCCTGACCCGCCATGAGCAAGCCCCCTCGGGTGAGGGCGCGGCGATCGCCGAGATCCTCAAGATCATCAAGGTCAACCTGCGCAAGCAGTTTCCGGCCGGGCGGGGCGACATGCGGCGCGACGCCCACCCGAAGCACCACGGCGCGCTGCGCGCCGAACTCGTGGTCGAGCCGAACCTGCCACCCGAGCTCGGGGTCGGCGTGTTTCGCAGCCCGCGCAGCTACCCGGCCTGGGTGCGCTTCTCGAACGGTTCGGGCACAGTGCAGGCGGATCACCTTCGCGACGGCCGCGGCATCGCGATCAAGCTGATGGACGTGCCCGGCCCGAAGCTGATGGGCGACGAGGCGCACACCCAGGATTTCCTGTTCATCAACCATGACGTGTTCGCCGTGAAAGACGCGAGCGACTACGTCGGGCAGTTCCGCATCATCGAGCGCGACGGTTCTCGATGCGCCCGCAGGTGCTGGCCAACACCGGTGCACCGCCGAACGCCGCGCCCGACTACCTGCGCCACGTGATGGCGGAACAACTCAGGCGCGAGAGCGTCGCGTTCGATCTTCTGGTGCAGCTGCAGACCGATCCGCGCCGCATGCCGGTCGAAGACCCGCGCATCCGCCGGGAGCCGGCGCGCGCGCCCTGGCGCAAGGTCGCGACCCTGCGCATCCCGACCCAGACCTTCGGCGCGCCGGCGCAACTGCAGTTCGCCGAGGACCTGTCGTACTCGCCCAGGCACAGCGTCCCCGAGCACCAGCCGCTGGGCGGCGTGAACCGGTGCCGGCGCACCATCTACCAGGCGATCGCGGCGTTCCGCCACGAGGCTAACGGCCGCAAGGCGGTCGAGCCCACTGGCGCGAACCAGTTCTGAGCATGCAGATCTCCGCCAACGGCATCGCCCTCGAAGTCGAGGACCACGGCTCGCCCAGCGGCGAACCGCTGGTGCTGATCATGGGCCTGGGCATGCAGCTCGTGGCCTGGCACCCGGCGTTCGTCGCGATGCTGGTGGCGCGCGGCTTTCGCGTGATCCGCTTCGACAACCGCGACATCGGCCTGTCGCAGCGCTTCGACCACCTCGGTGTGCCCAACCTGGCGCTCGACTCGATCAGGCACGCGGTCGGCATGAAGATCAGCGCGCCCTACACCGTGGCCGACATGGCCGACGACACCGCCGGGCTGCTGGCCGCGCTGGGCATTCCGGCCGCGCACATCTGCGGCGCCTCGATGGGCGGCATGATCGCGCAGCAACTCGCGGTGCGGCACCCGCAGCGCGTCAAGAGCCTGACCCTGATCATGACCAGCAGCGGCTCGCGCCGCCTGCCCGGGCCGACCTTGAAGGTGCGCAGTGCGCTGGTCTCGCGCCCGGCCGACCCGAACAACGTGCAGAGCGTGATCGAGCACTCCGTCAAGCTGTACCGGCTGATCGGCAGCCCTGGCTATCCGGCGCCCGAGGCCTACCTGCAGGAGCGCCTGGGCCAGTCGGTGCGGCGCTCGCACCGGCCCGCGGGCACGGCGCGCCAGATGGTCGCGATCGCCGCCGACGGCAACCGCTCGAAGCTGCTGGCGCGGATCACGGTGCCGACCCAGATCATCCACGGCCAGGCCGACCCGCTGGTGCCGGTCCCGGCCGGCCGGGACCTGGCCGCCAAGATCGCCGGTGCCGAGCTCGACCTGATCGCCGGCATGGGCCACGATCTGCCGACCGAACTGTGGCCGCGCTTCGTCAGCGGTATCGCGTCGGCGGCGGCGCGCGCCTGAGGTCGGCACGGCTTACCCGGCGAACGCGGCGCAGGGGTCTTCGCGCGGCATGCGTGAGGTGACCTGCACGAGGTCGTAGGGCGCGTCGCGCTCGTCCTCTTCGAGGTAGCCGACCGCGACGATCTGCGCCGCCGGCACACCCGCGACGCGCAGGTAGCGTGGCACGCCCAGATCGCGCCGCACATGGCCGTTGCCGGCGATCAGCACGGCGCGGCCGCCGCTGGCCGCGGCGCGCAGCAGCGCCTGCGCCAGCGCGGCGTCGCGCGCACGCTGCGCCAGCGCCATCGCGGGCCACTGGGCGGCGGGCAGCGCGTGGCAATGGCCAATGTCGATCTCGCGTTCCAGTGCCTGCTGCTGGCGGGCGCCCCAGCCTGGATCGGCCAGCAGCGGGCGCAGATCGGCGGGCACGGCCGGCAGGCCGCCACGCACGATGGCGCGCACCTCGGCCGCCTCGAGGTTGCCGCCTTCGATCCGCGCCGAGGCAGCAATCGCGGCGTCGAACAGCGGCTTGTGCAGGGGCCAGCCCCAGCCCTTGCGGTCGAGCCGGCCAGCTTCGGCGATCGCCTCGGCGTCGCGCGGCGAGGCGGCGATCGCGGTGTCGTCGGCGCGCCCCATCTGCTCGAATACCACGGTCGTCGGCCGGCCGTCGGCCAGCAGCTCGGCGAGCAGCGCGGCGCGCATCCGATGCTGGTTCGCGTTGTCGTGGACCTCGCCGAGCAGGACGAAGCTGGCCGCGCGCAAGCGCGGCAACGTCACGGCGTAGCGCGCGCGCGGGGGCGCGGCGCACGCAGCCGCCAGCAACATCAGCACGGCCAGCGGCGTGCGCAACAGCAGGTGTCGGCGACAAGTCATGGGTTCAGCTTAGCGACTGGTACCTGCCGTCGTGGGCACAATGGCCATTAAACGCGACCCGAGCGAGCCTGTGACTGAACGATGACCGATCTTGACCCTTCGCCCAACCCCTGGCGCCTCAGCGTCGCGCCGATGATGGACTGGACGGACCGTCATTGCCGCTACTTCCACCGCCTGCTGACGCGCCGCACGCGCCTGTACACCGAGATGGTGACGAGCGGCGCGCTGCTGCACGGCGACGTGCCGCGGCACCTGGCCTTCAACCCCGAGGAACACCCGCTCGCGCTGCAGCTCGGCGGCAGCGAGCCGGCCGAGCTGGCGCGTTGCGCGAAGCTGGCCGGGCAATGGGGCTACGCCGAGGTCAACCTGAACTGCGGCTGCCCGAGCGAGCGCGTGCAGCGCGGCTCCTTCGGCGCCTGCCTGATGGCCGAGCCTTCGCTCGTCGCCGATTGCGTGAAGGCGATGCGCGACGCGAGCACGCTGCCGGTGACGGTCAAGCACCGCATCGGCATCGACAAGGTCGAGCGCTACGAGTTCGTTCGCGATTTCGTCGGCACGGCGGCGGCGGCGGGCTGCGAGGTCTTCATCGTGCATGCGCGCAACGCATGGCTGAAGGGCGTCAGCCCGAAGGAGAACCGCGAGCTGCCGCCGCTGCGCTACGAGTTCGTGCACCGGCTCAAGCGCGAGTTCCCGGCGCTGACGATCGTGCTCAACGGCGGCATCAGGACGAACGCGCAGATCGCCGAGCAACTCGAGCACGTCGACGGCGTGATGCTCGGCCGCGAGCCCTATCACCACCCGTGGCTGATGGCGGACTGGGACGCGCGCTTCTTCGGCGATGCCCCGGTCGAGCGCGAACGCGCCGAGGTCGAGGCCCGGATGGTCGAGTACATGCAGCGCATCGTCGCCGCGGGCGAGCCCTGGTCGCATGCCTCGCGGCATTTGATCGGCCTGCGCAACGGGCTGACCGGTGCACGCCGCTGGCGCCAGGTCTGGTCGGATCACCGGCTCAAGAACACATCGCCGACCGAGGTCAGCCGGCTCGCGCACGAGGATGCCGAGGCGCTGGCATGAGCTGTCTCAGTGGCTCGCCGGGCTGCGTACGGGCCAGGTCGCGAGCACGACACCCGCCAGCGCCAGCGCGAACGCCGCAGCCTGTGCGGCGCTGAAGCGCTCGCCCAGGAACAGCACGCCGACCGCCGCGGCACTGACCGGCAGCAGCACCGTGAAAATGCCGGCCGCCGCGGCCGGCACATGCTTGAGCCCGGTCATCCACAGCCAGACCGTGACCACGCTCGCGGCGATCGAATAGAACCCGAGCAGCCACCACGAACCGGCGGCCACCGCACCGAAGTCGAAGCGCAACGCCTGCCACAGTCCGAAGGGCGTGACCAGCGCCAAGCCCCACAGATTGATCAGCGCGCTGATGCGCTTCGGGCTGACGTTGCCGGTGAGCTTCTTGCCGATCACGACATAGCTGGCCTCGCACAGCACCGCGCTCAGCAGCAGCAGGTTGCCCGGCAGCGAGCCGGGAGTCGCCGAGTCGGCGCTCTTCGTGAACGACACCAGCGCGATCCCGCCGACGGCGCAGGCGATGCCCGCCAGCGTGCGCGGCGCGATGCGTTCCTTCAGGAACACGCGCGACATCAGCGCGACCGCCGCGGGAATGCCCGCCATGATCACGCCGGCGGCGAGCGCCGAACTCATCGAGACGCCGAACAGCATGCAGATCGAGAACAGGAAATTGCCGAAGAACGATTCGAGGAACAGCAGGCCGCGGTCGTGCCGGCTCAGCCGCGATTCCTGCGGAGCGCGCCGGACCCAGCCGGCCATCGCGAGTGCCGCGATGCCAAACCGCAGGAACGCGAGCAGGAAGATCGGGAACACGAGGACCAGGATCTTGGACAACCCGACATAGCTGCCGACCAGCGCCATGCTGCCGGCCAGGCACAGGAACGACAGCCAGGGCGCATGCGGCGTGGCATGCGTGCGGCCCAGGCCGGTGTTCGACGCCACGGGATCGGCCAACGGCGTCAACCCGCGCGCGCGGCCGCCGCAACCTCGGCGGCACGCCGGCGTTCACGGCGCGCGACAGCCAAGCTCGCGCAGATCACGCCGACCGAGACCAGCGTGACCGTCAGCGTCGCAATCGCGTTCACGCTCGGGTTCAAGCCGAGGCGAGCGCGCGAGAAGATCACCAGCGGCATCGTCGTCGCGCCGGGGCCGGAGAGGAACGCCGACAGCACGACGTCGTCGAGCGACAGCGTGAACGTCAGCAGCCACGCGGACAGCAGCGCTTGCGAGATCATCGGCAGGGTCACGAGCCAGAACACCTGCGACGGTCGCGCGCCCAGGTCCATCGCGGCCTCTTCGAGCTGCGGATTCAGATCTTTCAGCCGCGCCTGCACGACGACCGCGGCGTAGGCCAGGCCGAGCAGCAGGTGGCCGAGCCAGATCGTCGCCAGGCCGCGCTCGGGGAAGCCGAAGGCCCTCTGCATCGCCACCAGCGTCAGCAGCAGCGACAACCCGATGATCACCTCGGGCATCACCAGCGGCGCGCTCAGCATGCCGGAGAACAAGGTGCGGCCGGGGAAGCGACCGTGCTTGACCAGCGCGAGCGCCGCGAGCGTGCCCAACACCACCGATGCGCAGGCGGTGAAGAACGCGATGCGCAAGGACAGCCACAGGCCGGCGATGATCTCGGTGTCGCTGCCCAGCGACGCGTACCACTTCAAGGTGAAGCCGCGCCAGACGTTGGGCACCGGCGAATCGTTGAAAGAGAAGATCACCAGCGTGACGATCGGCAGGTACAGGAACGCGTAGCCCAGCGACAGCCAGCCGACGCCGAACCAGCGGTTGAACGTGGCCGCGCTCATTGGGGTCGCTCCGCCGAGAACATCATGAACGCCGCTCCGCGGCCTGGGCCTGGTACTTGTTGAACAGCGCCAGCGGCGCGATCACCAGCAGCACCATCACGACCGCGACGGTCGAGGCCATCGGCCAGTCGTTGTTGCTGAAGAACTCGTCCCACAGCGTGCGGCCGATCATCTGCGTCTGCGGGCCGCCGAGCAGTTCGGGGATCACATATTCGCCGACGCAGGGGATGAAAACGAGCATCGAGCCGGCGATGATGCCGGCCTTGGACAGCGGCACCGTGATCTTCCAGAACGCGACCCAGGCGGTCGCGCCCAGGTCGCTCGCCGCCTCGAGCAGGCGCAGGTCCATCTTCGCGAGGTTCGAGTACAGCGGCAGGATCATGAACGGCAGGTAGGTGTAGGTCATGCCCAGCACCAGCGAGAACGGCGTGTTCATCAGCTGGCCCGGCGCCGGGATCAGGCCGGCGCCGGCGAGCAGCTGATCCAGGCCGCTGCCGGTGATCGCGTCGAAGGCCCAGCCGTGCTCGGTCAGCAGCGCCTTCCAGGCGTAGACGCGCAGCAGGAATGAAGTCCAGAACGGCAGCATCACCAGCATCAGCAGGGCCGGCTGGATCGTCGCGCGGGCACGCGCCATGAAGTAGGCGAACGGGTAGCTTAGGCCCAGGCACAGCACTGTCGTGATCGCCGCGTACTTCAGGCTCGCGAGATAGGTCAGGAGGTACAGGTCGTCCTGCAGCAGGGTCAGGTAGTTGCCGAACTTCAGGTTCAGCGCGAGCTTGCCGTGCTGCAGCGTGATCGCGTCCTTGACGCTGGCGATGTCCATCTCCGAGACGCTGATCTTCAACACGATCAGGAACGGCAGCAGGAACGACAGCAGCAGCCAGACGTACGGCACGCCGATCAGGGCCCAGCCGCGCCGCGCGCCTCGCTTCGATGCTGCGCTCATGCGGTCAGCACCACCTGCGCGGTCGGCGACCAGTGGGCCCAGACCGTGTCGCCGTGGCCGATCGCGTGGTCGTGGTGGCGCTCGGTGTTGCCGGCGCTGACCTTCAACAGCGCGCCGCTGGCGAGCAGCAGGTGGTAGACCGTGAAGCTGCCGAAGTAGGCCATGTCCCTGACCGTGCCGCGCGCGCTGTTGAACGGCATGCCGGTCTCGCCCGCCACCGCCGACGGCGCGTCGCGCGCGAGGCGGATCTTCTCGGGCCGCACGGCCACCGACACGCGCATTCCCTCGGTGCCGGTGATGCCGTGGCCGACGTAGTGCGTGCAGTCGGCGCAGCGCACCAGCACGTGGTCGACCTCGTCCTTCAGCAAGGTGCCGTCCATCAGGTTGACATTGCCGATGAAGTCGGCGACGAAGCGGTTCGCCGGCGTCTCGTAGATCTCGCTCGGGCGCCCGACCTGCAGGAATCGGCCTTCGCTCATCACTGCGATTCGCGAGGCCATCGTCATCGCCTCTTCCTGGTCGTGCGTGACCATCACGCAGGTCACGCCGACCTCGTGGATGATGTTGACCAGTTCGATCTGCGTCTCCTCGCGCAGCTTCTTGTCGAGCGCGCCGAGCGGTTCGTCGAGCAGCAGCAATTGCGGCTTCTTCGCCAGGCTGCGCGCCAGCGCGACGCGCTGCTGCTGGCCGCCCGAGAGCTGGTGCGGCTTGCGCTGGCCGAACTTCTCGAGCTGCACGAGCTTGAGCATCGCGGCTACGCGCTGCGCGATTTCGTCCGACGCCAGGTGGCCGCGCTTCAGGCCGAACGCGATGTTGTCGCGCACGCTCAGGTGCGGAAAAAGCGCATAGCTCTGGAACATCATGTTCAGCGGCCGCTCGTAGGGCGGCAGGCCGGCGAGGTCGTGACCGTCCAGCAGGACGCTGCCCGAGGTCGGCGTCTCGAAGCCCGCGAGCATGCGCAGCAGCGTGGTCTTGCCGCAGCCGCTGGAGCCCAGCAGCGCGAAGATCTCGCCTTTCGCGATGTCCACGCTGACGTGGTTGACGGCCAGGTGGCCGCCGAAATCCTTCACGATGTCGCGGATCTGCAGGAACGCTTCGGTGCTCATTGAACAGGCTGGTGTGGGGCGCACAAACCCGGCAGTCTAGCGAAACGACGGGTGCGTCAGACCCAGCCGTGGCGCACCGCGTCGGCCAGGGTCAGGTCCAGGCAGCGGCGCACCAGTGCCATCATCTCGTCGATCTGCGCGCGCGTGATCACCAGCGGCGGCGCGACGATCATCCGGTCGCCGACGGCGCGCATGATCAGGCCGTTGCCGAAGCAGTGCGCGCGGCAGACCATGCCGAGTTCGAGCTCGGTCGGGAACGGCGCGCCGCTGGTCTTGTCCTTCACGAACTGCAGCGCGCCCATCAGACCGCAGGTCTGCACCTCGCCGACGAGCGGATGCCCGGCCAGCGCGGCGAACTGCTGCGCGAGGTACGGGCCGGTGTCGTCGCGCACGGTCTCGACGATGCCCTCGCGCTGCAGCAGCCGGATGTTCGCCAGCGCCACCGCGCAGGCGACCGGGTGGCCCGAGTAGGTGTAGCCGTGGTTGAACTCGCCGCCCCTGTCGATCAGCGCCGAAGCGATGCGCGTGCCGACCATCACGCCGCCGAGCGGAACGTATCCGGACGTCACGCCTTTCGCGAAGGTCATCAGGTCGGGCCGAAAGCCGAAACGCTCGCAGCCGAACCACTCGCCGGTGCGGCCGAAGCCGCAGATCACCTCGTCGGAGACGAGCAGCACATGGTACTTGTCGCAGATGCGCTGGATCTCGGGCCAGTAGGTCTCGGGCGGCACGATCACGCCGCCGGCGCCCTGCACCGGTTCGCCGATGAAGGCGGCGACCTTGTCGGTGCCGACCTCGAGAATCTTCTCTTCGAGCCAGCGCGCGGCTTTCAGGCCGAACTCGGCGCGGCCGATGTCGCGGCCGAGTTCATGCCAGAACGGCTGCTCGATGTGCACGATCCCGGGGATCGGCAGCCCGCCCTGCGCGTGCATGCCGCTCATGCCGCCCAGCGACGCGCCCGCCATCGTCGAGCCGTGATAGGCGTTCCTGCGGCTGATGATGACCTGGCGCCCGGGCTGGCCGAGGACGTCCCAGTAGCGGCGCACCATGCGCACGACCGTGTCGTTGCCCTCGGAGCCCGAGCCTGAGAAGAACACGTGCCTGAACTGTGGCGGGGTGACTTCGGCGAGCAACTCGGCCAGTTCGATCGCCGGCTTGGTCGCGGTCTGGAAGAAGCTGTTGTAAAACGGCAGCTCGGTCATCTGCCTTGTAGCCGCGTCGATCAGCTCGCGCCGGCCGTAGCCGACGTTGACACACCACAGGCCCGACATCGCGTCGAGGATCTTGTTGCCGTCAGTGTCCCAGAGGTAGATGTTGTCGGCCTTCGCGATCACGCGCGAGCCCTTCGCGGCGAGCGCCTTGAAGTCGGTGAAGGGGTGCAGGTAATGCGCCGCGTCGGCGGCCTGCCAGTCCTGGGTGCTGCGGGTGGGCGCGTCGCTCATCGGGGTCTTTTGTCTCAGACGTGCAGCAACAGGTGTTCCCGCTCCCACGGCGAGATCACCTTCATGAATTCGTCGTGTTCGATCTCCTTGACCTCGGAGTAGACGGTGATGAATTCCTTGCCGAGCACGTCGTGCAGATCCGTTTCGTCGGCGAGCCAGCCGAGGGCCTCGCTCAAGGAGCGCGGCAACTGGTATTCCGAGAGATACGCGTCACCCTTGCACTCGGGCGCCGGCTCGATCTTGTTCTTCATGCCGAGGTAGCCGCAGGCCAGTGTCGCGGCCAGTGCGACGTAGGGGTTCGCGTCGGCGCCGATCACGCGGTTCTCGATGCGCCGCGCCGCGGCGGTCGCCACCGGCGAGCGAATGCCCACCGTGCGGTTGTCGCTGCCCCACTGGATGTTGATCGGCGCGGCGGTCGAGCGCGCCAGCCGCCGGTACGAGTTGACGTAGGGCGCGAACAGCGCCATCGCCGCCGGCGTGTACTTCTGCAGGCCACCGATGTACCAGTAGAACTCCTTGCTCGGCGAGCCGTCCTCCTTGCTGAAGATGTTCTTGCCGGTCGCGCTGCTCAGGATGCTCTGGTGCACGTGCATCGCGCTGCCCGGCTCGCCGGCCATCGGCTTGGCCATGAAGGTCGCGTACATCTCGTGGCGCAGCGCGGTCTCGCGGATCGTGCGCTTGAAGAAGAACACCTCGTCGGCCAGCCC
>JANXZN010000119.1 GCA_025355545.1 Rhizobacter sp. | reverse complement strand
TTGAACCGAACCGCTAGACCGCCACCGGCGCCTTGATCGGCGGATGCGGGTCGTAGCCCACCACCTCGAAGTCTTCGTACACGTACTCGAAGATCGATGCCGGCCGACGCTTGATGACGAGGCTGGGATAAGGCCGCGGCTCGCGCGAAAGCTGCAGCGTGACCTGCTCGCGGTGGTTGCTGTAGAGGTGGCAGTCGCCGCCGGTCCAGATGAAGTCGCCCACGTCCAGGTCGCACTGCTGCGCCAGCATGTGCGTGAGCAATGCGTAGCTGGCGATGTTGAACGGAACGCCCAGGAAGATGTCGGCGCTGCGCTGGTAAAGCTGACACGACAAACGCCCACGCCCCGAGGGCGATTCGGCCGGCGCCACGTAGAACTGGAAGAACGCGTGGCAGGGCATCAGCGCCATCTCGGGCAACGCGGCCACGTTCCAGGCGCTCACGATGATGCGGCGCGAATCGGGGTTGGTCTCGAGCTGCTTCACGGCGTCGGCGATCTGGTCGATATGGCCGCCGTCCGGCGTCGGCCAGCTGCGCCACTGCACGCCGTAGACCGGGCCGAGGTCGCCGTCGGCTGCGGCCCACTCGTCCCAGATGGTCACGCCGCGCTCTTGCAGCCAGCGCGCGTTGCCTTCGCCGCGCAGAAACCACAGCAGCTCGAGGATCACGCTCTTGAGGTGAACCTTCTTGGTGGTGACGAGCGGAAAGCCTTCGCGCAGGTCAAAGCGCATTTGGTGGCCGAACACGCTGGTGGTGCCGGTGCCGGTGCGGTCGGACTTGGCCACGCCGTGGCTGCGCACGTGGCGCATGAAGTCTTCGTACTGCGAACGGATCGGGCGGTCGGGGGAGGGCATCGCGGCGGCGTCCTGGTGAGGCGAGCCGCGATTATCCATGCGGGCGCCGGGCGTCAGGCGGGCGCGGGCTCGCGCAGGAAGATCTCGACTCTGCGGTTCTTCGCGCGGCCCGCTTCGGTGGCGTTGCTCGCGACCGGTTCGCGCTCGCCGCGGCCCGCAGTCTCGACGCGTGCGGCGGCCACGCCGCGCGTCACCAGATAGTCGCGGACGCTCTGCGCACGCTCGATCGAGAGCGGGTTATTGACCGCCTCCGAGCCGGTGTTGTCGGTGTGCCCGACGATCGTCAGCCGCGCGCCCGGGTCGTCGCGCAGACTGCCCGCGAACGGGTCCAGCACCGCGCGCAGCGGTGGCTTGATCGCGGCGCTGCCGGTGTCGAACGAGATGTCGTTCGGGATGTTGAGCTTCAGCTCGTTGTTCTCGGTGCGCGTGACCTCGACGTTGGTGCCGCGGGTCGCCTGTTCCATCGCATTGCGCCGGTCTTCCATGCGCTTGGACCACAGGTTGCCGGCCACTGCGCCGAGCGCACCGCCGATCAGCGCACCCGGGCCGGCGCGCCCGCCGGTGGCGGAGCTGATCACCGCGCCGACACCGGCGCCGACCCCGGCGCCAACGGCCGTGCCCTTCTGGCGCTCGCTCAGGTCGGCGCAGCCGGCGGCGAGGAAGGCGACCGCCGCGATCGCGCAGGCGACTGCGCGCAGATTCGAGTGGGTGGTGTTCATGTTGTGATTCTCCAAAGGGCACGCGGCGCGCCGGTTGCGCGGACGTCGTGGGTGGATGGATTCTGGCCAGTGCATGCGGCCATCGACGTCGGAGGCGTGCAACGCGAGGTGTCAGTTGAAACCTGCAGCGCGCGCTCAGCGATCGAACTGCAGCGCCGCGAGCCGCGCGTACAGCCCGCCCGAGGCCACCAGCTGCGCATGCGTGCCGGTCTCGACGATTTCGCCCGCTTCCATCACGACGATGCGGTCGGCGCGCTGCACCGTCGCGAGGCGGTGCGCGATCACCAGCGTCGTGCGGTCCTTCATCGCCGATTCGAGCGCGGCCTGCACCATGCGTTCGCTCTCGGCGTCGAGCGCGCTGGTGGCTTCGTCGAGCAGCAGCAGCGGCGGATTCTTCAGTATCGCGCGCGCGATCGAGATGCGCTGGCGCTGCCCGCCCGACAGGCGCACGCCGCGCTCGCCCAGAAAGGTCTGGTAGCCCTCGGGCAGCGCGCTGATGAAGTCGTGCGCGAACGCGGCGGTCGCGGCCGCGATCACTTCGGCGTCGCTCGCGCTCCGGCGGCCGTAGCGGATGTTCTCCATCGCGTCGGCCGAGAAGATCACGCTGTCCTGCGGCACGATGCCGATGCGTTCGCGCAGCGCGTGCAGCGCCACATTGCGCACCGGCACGCCGTCGAGCGTGACCTCGCCGGCCGCGACGTCGTAGAAGCGCAGCAGCAGCTGGAACACCGTGCTCTTGCCGGCGCCGCTCGGCCCGACCAGCGCCACCGTTTCGCCCGGCGCCACCTGCAGATCGAAGTGCGACATGGTCGCGAACTGCGGCCGCGACGGGTAGCGGAAGGTCACGTCGCGCAGCGCCACGGCCGAGCCGCCCCTTGTCGCCGCCAGCGGCACCGGTCGCGGCGGTGACGTGATCGGCGAATTCAGGTTCAGCAGCTCCATCAGCCGCTCGGTCGCGCCGGCGGCGCGCAGCAGGTCGCCGTAGACCTCCGACAGCACCGCCACGCTGCTGACCAGGATGATCACGTAGACCACGGTCTGGCCCAGGTGGCCGGCCGTGATGTTGCCGCGCTCTACCGCCTGCGTGCCCTGGTACAGGCCCCACAGCAGCGCGCCGAAGGTCGCGGTGATGATGAACGCGACCAGGAAAGCGCGCATGCGCGTGCGCTTCACTGCGGTGGCGAACGCGTTCTCGGTCGACACGTCGAAGCGCTTCGCCTCGCGCGCTTCCTGGGTGTAGCTCTGCACCACGGGGATCGCGTTCAGCACCTCGGCGGCGATCGCGCTCGAATCGGCGACGCGGTCCTGGCTGGCGCGGCTGAGCTTGCGCACGCGCCGGCCGAAGTACAGGCTCGGCAGCACGACGATGACCAGGATTCCCAGCACCTGGGTCATCACGTAGGGGTTCGTGATGATCAGCATCGCCATCGCGCCGATGCCCAGCACCGCGTTGCGCAGGCCCATCGACAGGCTCGAGCCGACCACGGTCTGCACCAGTGTCGTGTCGGTGGTCAGGCGCGACAACACCTCGCCGGTCTGGGTGCTTTCGAAGAACTCGGGGCTTTGCGTGACCACGTGGGCGTAGACGGCATTGCGCAGGTCGGCGGTGACGCGCTCGCCGAGCCAGGTCACCATGTAGAAGCGCAGCGCCGAGAACAGCCCGAGCGCCGCGCCGACGCCGAACAGCGCGAAGAAATGCTCGCGCAGCGCCATCACCCGGGTGCCCGGGTCGGCGACGACGAAGCCCTGGTCGATCAGCGACTTCATCGCCACCGGAAACACCAGCGTGCTCAGCGCCGCCATCACCAGGAAGACGACCGCGAGCACGATCCTCGTGCGGTACGGCCGCAGGAACGGCAGCAGCCCGCCGAGCGACCGAACGTTGCGCCCGGCTGCGGGTGCGTCGGCGCGTGACGGCGTCGCGACGGCGTCGGAAACAGGCTGGGCGTGGCTGGACATGGCGGCAGTGTAGGGGCTCGGGTCGGCGCCGGCCGGACGCGATCCCTGGGCTGGCAGATAAAGCCTTGACAATTAATGCCTAGGCAAGTATATTCACCGTCACCCCGTCGAAAGCGATCATCACCGTGGCACACACCGCTCCTCCCGCCGACTTCTACCGCGCTGCCGGCTACTGCGCCGAAGAGAGCGTGGGCTACCTGATGAAGCACATCATGATGTCGATCGTCTCGCAAGCCGACAAGCGGCTCGACGCGCACGGCCTGACGAGCGCTCAGTGGGGCCCGCTGATGCGCCTGAAGACGGTCGACGGCGCCACCGTGGCCGAGCTGGCGCGCTGGCTCAACGTCGACGCCGGCGCGATGACCCGGCTGCTCGACCGCCTGGAGAAAAAGGGCCTGTGCAAGCGCGTGCGTTCGACCGAAGACCGGCGCGTCGTGAGGGTAGAACTGACGCCCGACGGCGAGGCCGCGATTGCCGAAGTGCCTGCGGTGCTGGCCGAGGTCCTGAACGCCCACCTGGCGGGATTTTCGAAGACCGAATGGCTCGCGTTGCGCAACTACCTGCGGCGCATCCTCGAAACCGGCGAGGCGCTGCGCGAGGCGGGCTGACGCCGTCGCCCGGCGTCGCCGGCGCCCCACTGCGGTGCTTGTCCGAACCTCATCGAATTGATTGCCTAAGCAAATGAAGCCATACCAACTATTGATCGAAGCCGCTGCCGTTCGGCGCGCGGTCCAGGACCCCATGCGCTGCGCGAAGACGATGCTGCCGGCGCTCGCCGCGATCGCGGTGGCGATCGGCTCCAGCGTCGTGCTTACGCTAAGCGGCTGCGCCAACAGCGCCGGCATCGTGTCAGTGGCGCAGCCCATTGCGCCCACCGGCATCGGCCTCGACACGGGCAACTCCGCCACGCCCGTCGTCGCCACCGACTGGTGGCGCGCGTTCGGCGACGGCACGCTGGACGGGCTGGTCGAACGTGCCCTTGCCGGCAGCCCGAACCTGAAGATTGCGCAGGCGCGCCTGGCGCGCGCCCAGGCCGCGACCGCCGGAGCGCAGTCGGCCGACGCCCTGCACGTCAACGGCGAACTCGACGTGACGCGCCAGCGCTTCAGCGCCAACGGCATCTATCCGCCGCCGCTCGGCGGCGGCATCTTCACGCTCGGCACCGCGCAGATCGGTGCGTCCTACGAGTTCGACTTCTTCGGCCGCAACCGCGCGGCGATCGAGGCCGCGGTCGGTGCCGAGCGCGCAGCTCAGGCCGACGTGCAGGCCGCGCGCGTGCTGCTCGCGAGCAATGTCGCGCGCACCTACGTGCAGCTCGGGCGCCTGTTCGAGCAGCGCGAGGTTGCGACACGCTCGCTGAAGCAGCGCGACGAGATCCTTGCGCTGATCAGGCAGCGCGTGCAGGGCGGCCTCGACACCAACGTCGAGCTGCGCCAGGGCGAGGGCGCGCTGCCAGAGTCGCGTCAGCAGATCGAGCAGCTCGACGAGCAGATCGCGCTCGGCCGCCACGCGCTGGCCGCGCTGACCGCGCAGCCGCCGAGCGCATTCGACAGCCTGGTCGTGCCGCTGCGCACGGTGCAGGCGGTGCCGGTGCCGGCCGCGCTGCCGGCCGACCTGCTGGGTCGCCGCGCCGACATCAGCGCCGCGCGCTGGCGCATCGAGGCCGCAGGCAGCGACGTGAAGAGCGCGAAGGCGAGCTTCTACCCGAACATCAACCTGACCGCGTTCGTCGGCCTGTCCAGCATCGGCCTGGACCGGCTGGTGCGCTCGGGCAGCGAGCAGTACGGCGCCGGCCCGGCACTGACCCTGCCGATCTTCGACGCCGGTCGATTGCGCGCGAACCTGCGCGGCAAGACCGCCGACCTCGACGCCGCGATCGAAAGCTACAACGGCGCGGTGATCGATGCCGTCCACGACGCCGCCGACCAGATCAGCTCGGTGCGCTCGATCGAGCACCAGCAGGTGCAGCAGGTCAGCGCCCGGGCTGCAGCCGAGTCGGCTTACGATCTCGCAACCCAGCGCTACAAGGCCGGCCTGGGCACCTACCTGACGGTGCTGAACGCCGAGGCCTCGGTGTTGAACCAGCGCCGCCTCGCCGCCGACCTGAAGGCGCGCGCGCTCGACGTGCAGATCGCGCTGATCCGCGCCCTCGGCGGTGGCTACGCTGCCGATGCCCAGACCGCCGCGGCCGGCCAGTGAGCCGCGGCCATTGATCACGCGAACAACGAAATCGAATCCGGAGAAACCGCATGAGTTCCCCTGAAGCCACCCCCCTCGCCACCGCGCAAGGCAACCCGGCCCGCAAGAAGGCGCTGACCGGCGTGGCCGCCGCGGTCGTCGTCGCCGGCATCGCCTACGGCGCCTACTGGGCGCTGGTGCTGAACCACTACGAATCGACCGACAACGCCTATGTGCAGGGCAACGTCGTGCAGCTGACGCCGCAGGTCGGCGGCACCGTCGTCGCGATCAACGCCGACGACACCGACCACGTCAAGGCCGGTCAGCTGCTGGTCAGGCTGGACCCGGCCGATGCGCAGATCGCGCTTGACCAGGCCGAGGCGCAGCTCGCGCAGACGGTACGCGAGGTGCGCACGCTGTACGCGAACAACAGCACCTTGAAGGCGCAGATCGCGCTGCGCGATGCCGACCTGGCGCGCGCGAAGAGCGACGAGGCGCGCGCGCAGGACGACGTGGCGCGGCGCTCGCCGCTCGTGGCCACCGGCGCGGTCGGCAAGGAAGAGTTCAACCACTCGACCGCGGCGCTCGCGGCGGCCAGGAGCAGCGTGGTCGCGGCCCAATCGGCAGTGCTCGCGGCGCGCGAGCAGCTGAGCTCGAACCAGACGCTGACCGACGGCATCGCGGTCGAGCAGCACCCGAACGTGCTGCGCGCATCGGCGCGGGTGCGCGAGGCCTACCTTGCGCTGCGCCGTGCCGACCTGCTCGCGCCGGTCGACGGTTATGTGGCCAAGCGCAGCGTGCAGCTCGGCCAGCGCGTGCAGGCCGGCGCGCCGCTGATGTCGGTGATCGCGCTGAACCAGGTCTGGGTCGAGGCGAACTTCAAGGAAAGCCAGCTGCAGCGCCTGCGCCTGGACCAGCCCGTGACGCTCGAGGCCGACGTCTACGGCAAGAAGGTCGAGTACCGCGGCACGGTCGAGGGGCTGGGTGCGGGCACCGGCGCGGCGTTCGCGCTGCTGCCGGCGCAGAACGCGACCGGCAACTGGATCAAGGTCGTGCAGCGCGTGCCGGTGCGCATCAGGCTCGACCCGAAGGAACTGGTCGAGCACCCGCTGCGCGTCGGCCTGTCGATGGACGCGCGAGTCGACATCAGCAAGACCGACGGCCGCATGCTTGCCGATGCCTCGCGCGTGCCGACCACCGCGCAGACCAACGTGTTCGACCAGAACAACAGCGGCGCCGATGCCGAGGTGCGCAAGATCATCGTCGCGAACGGCGGCCGGGCGAGTGCGATCGCGGTCGCGAGCAACGCCGCGGCGAAGCCGCTGACCCGCAGCGCGACCGGCGCGGTTGCGAGCCCGACCGCTGCCGCCGCGTCGGTGGCGACGATCGCCGACACGACGACGATCCAGCCCGTCGCGAATCTGAAGTGACCCGCCGGAGCGCCTGACCATGTCCTCGACCTCTGCCGCGCTGCCGGCCGCCGGTGCGGCCGCGGCGCCGCCGCGGGCCGCACCGGCGCGCCCGGTCGCGTTCGCGCCGCTGACCGGCAGCGAGCTGGTGCTCGGCACGATCGCGCTGTCGCTCGCGACCTTCATGAACGTGCTCGACACCTCGATCGCGAACGTCTCGATCCCGGCGATCGCCGGCGACCTCGGCGTCAGCCCCTCGCAGGGCACCTGGGTCATCACCTCGTTCGCGGTCGCGAACGCGATCTCGGTGCCGCTGACCGGCTGGTTGACGCAGCGCTTCGGCCAGGTGCGCCTGTTCACCGCGAGCGTGATGCTGTTCGTGATCGCGTCGTGGCTGTGCGGCCTGGCGCCGAACATGGCCACACTGATCGCGTTCCGGGTGCTGCAGGGCTTCGTCGCCGGGCCGATGATCCCGCTGTCGCAAACTCTGCTGCTCGCCAGCTACCCGGCCGCGAAGGCCGGCACCGCGATGGCGATGTGGGCGATGACGGTGCTGGTCGCGCCGGTGGCCGGGCCGCTGCTCGGCGGCTGGATCACCGACAACATTTCTTGGCCATGGATCTTCTACATCAACATCCCGGTCGGCATCATCGCGGCCGGGTTGACCTGGTCGATCTACCACAAGCGCGACCCCGGCCCGAGGCGCGTGCCGCTCGACTATGTCGGCCTCGGGCTGCTGGTGCTGTTCGTCGGCGCGATGCAGGTCATGATCGACAAGGGCAAGGAGCTCGACTGGTTCAACTCGGGCCAGATCGTCCTGCTGGCCGTGACCGCCAGCGTGTCCTTCCTGTTCTTCCTCGCCTGGGAGCTGACCGACAAGCACCCGGTCGTCGACCTGCGCCTGTTCGCGCGCCGCAACTTCACGATGGGCACCGTGTCGCTGTCGGTCGCCTACGGCCTGTTCTTCGGCAACGTCGTGCTGCTGCCGCTGTGGCTGCAGCAGTACATGGGCTACACCGCGACCTGGGCCGGCCTCGCGACCGCGCCGGTGGGCATCCTGGCGATCATCCTGTCGCCCTGGGTCGGCAAGAACGTCAGCAAGATCGACCCGCGCAAGCTCGCGACCGTGGCCTTCATCGGCTTCGGCGTCGTGTTGTGGATGCGCGCGAACTTCAACACGCAGGCCGACTTCACGACCATCCTGATCCCGACGATCCTGCAGGGCGCGGCGATGGCGTTCTTCTTCATTCCGCTGCAGGCGATCGTGTTCTCGGGGCTCACGCCCGACAAGCTGCCGTCGGCCGCGGGGCTGTCGAACTTCGTGCGCATCACCGCGGGCGCGGTCGGCACCTCGCTGTTCACGACGCTGTGGGAGAACCGCGCCACGCTGCACCACGCGCAGCTGACCGAGGCGATCAACGCGACCAACAACACCGCGACGCAAATCATGGGCCAGCTCGCAGCCGGGGGCTTCAGCAGCGAGCAGGTGGCGGCGAACCTGAACCGCATGATCGACCAGCAGGCCTACACGATGGCGGTGACCGACGTGTTCTACATGTCCGCGCTGCTGTTCTTCGCGCTCGTCGCGGTGATCTGGTTCGCGCGGCCCAAGCCCGGCGGCGCGGCCGGCGGCGGCGGCGCGCATTGATCGAGACGCCTCAAAGGCGCAGCGGCGCGGCGTAGCCGGTCATCTCGAGGTAGCCGGCGCCAACGCGTCGGCCGGTGGCATCGAGCAGCTCGCTCAGGCCTTCCCAGTAGATCGCGCCGGTGCTGGAGCGGCTGTCGAGTTCCTGATCGTCGAGCAGTGCGGCGACGCCGAAGCGGCCCGCCGGCGTCTCGATCTGCCATTGCACCGGGTAGCGCGCGCGCGAGGCCGCGCTGCCCCAGACGCGGCCGGGCGTGAAGCGCACGTCGTCGGGACCGAAGGCGCGCAGCGTGTCGCCGGCACGCCGGAAGCTGCCGCCGGCGTAGACGCTGCTGCCGTCGGCGCGCCGCAGGCGGAAGGCGGTGAGCGCGCTGCCGTCGTCCAGGTTCATGCCGATCCAGTCCCAGCCGACGGCCTGCGGCGGGATGAACGCATCGCTCCATTCGTGATCGAGCCAGGCGCGGCCCTGCACGGTGACGGGTCGGCCGGCCAGCGTCAGCGTGCCTTGCGCCACGAGCTGCGGCTCGCTGTAGTAGCGGCTGGTGTCGTCGGCGCCCGGGCCTTTTCTCGACACGCCGCCGTCGCCCTGCAGCAGCACCGGCTGCGTCGCGTCGCACTGCAGCTCGAATGCGAAGCCGGCGCTGTCGCTGGCGACGCGGGTGGTGTAGCGGCTGCGCTGCGCATCGCCGGGGCGCGGCGCACGGCGCATCTGCCAGTCGCGCAGGCTCAGGTCGGTATCGTCGCCGCTTGCCTGCGCGATGCCGAAGCCGCTGCGCGCGATGCGCTGGTCGTGGCGCAGGCGGCGCTGCTCCAGGTCGGTCAGCGCGGCGTGGGCGAACAGCAGCTGCGACGGCTCGAAGCGGCTGCCCGACGCGCCCGCGATGCCGGTGGCGGCGCGGAAGAACGTCAGCTGAAATCCCCACCGCCGCGTGCCCGCGCTCAGGCTGCCGGTCAGGTACCACCACTCGGTGCGGGTGCGCGGGTGCGCGCCGAAGTCGACCGGGAAGCGCAGTGCCGAATGCGCCGACCCCTGCGCCCGCGCGAGCGCAGGTGCGGCGGCCAGACCGAGGAGCAAGGAGCGTCGCTGCATGGGCCACCAGCATCGCACAGCGCGGCCCGGGCCGAGGGCGCCATCCGCTGATCCACAATGCGGCGCATGGCCAAGCCCGTTCCACGACTCACCCCGGCGCAGATCGAGCGTGTGATCGCGACCGCGTGGAACGATCGCCCGCCATTCAACGCGGTGCTGATGGAACACGGCCTGACCGAGGGCCCGCTGGTGCAACTGCTCAAGCGCGCGCTGACGCCGAACGCCTTCAAGGTCTGGACCGCCCGCACCCGCGCGCGCTGACCTTGCGCCGCGGTCGGCATTGCCGCCGTGCTTGAACCGCCGCAGTCTTTGCCCTAGTCTGGGGGCTCGTCGCGCTGCGGGTTGACGCGATCACTTCGAACCATCACCCAAGGGGAAACAAGATGCAAAGTTATGTGTCATCGAAGCGTGTGTGGGGCGCCGCGGCCGCCGCCGTGGCCGTGGCGGTGCTCGCCGCCTGCGGCAGCATGTCCATGCCTGGCAGTGCCAAGACCGGCCTGAGCTTCTTCGTCACCAGCGCCGGGCCGGGCAACGGCGCCGACCTCGGCGGGCTGGCCGGTGCCGACAAACAGTGCCAGGCCTTGGCCAGCGCCGCCGGTGCGGGCAATCGCACCTGGCGTGCCTACCTGAGCCAGCAGCCGACCGCCAACGTGCCCGGCATCAGCGCTCGCGACCGCATCGGCAAGGGCCCGTGGATGAACGTGAAGGGTGTCGTGATCGCGACCGACGTGGCCCAGCTCCACGCCGCGAACAAGCTCGGCAAGCAGACCGCGCTGACCGAGCGTGGCGATGTCGTCAATGGTCGTGGCGACACGCCCAACATGCACGACATGCTGACCGGCTCGCAGCCCGACGGCACGTTCATCGCCGGCAACGTCAACAGCACCTGCGGCAACTGGACCCAAAGCGGCGAGGGCTCGGCGATGCTCGGCCACAGCGACCGCACCGGCCTCGACGAGAGCGTGCCGGCCAAGTCCTGGAACTCCTCGCACCTGTCGCGCGGCTGCGGCGCCGATGCGCTGAAGTCCACCGGCGGGGCCGGCCTGTTCTACTGCTTCGCGGCCGACTGACGAAAGCAGCGCGCGGCGAAGGCCCAGATCATGCGCGCGGCGTCCGGCCCCTTCGGGTCGCCGTAGGGTTGCGTGGCCGCGCCGCCGCTCCAGGCGTGGCCGAGGCCGGCCACCTCGCACAAGGTCGCCGCCAGGCGTGAGCCCGACTTGAAATCGGTCACGGTGGCGGCATGCCGAGCACCGCGTTGCACGGTGCGCGGCGCCGCCTCGGCGGCGCCCGCGGCATCGGCCCACCACTGCGCTGCCGCGCGGCCGTTGCGCTGATTCACGATCGGATCGGCGCTGCCCTGAATCACCAGCAACGGCGGCAGCGCCGGCGCGTCGGCGGGCAACGGAGCCGGGCGGCGCCGCCCCTGCATCGCGCTCAGTGCGGTGGCCGCCGAGTGCGCCGCGCCGGGCGCGACGCCCGAGTGCATCGCCACGGCCCGCACGCGCTGCGGGTAGTGCAGCGCCAGCAGCGCCGCCATGCTCGCGCCGGCCGACAGCCCCGCGACCACCACGCGCGCCGGATCGGCGCCATGCCGTGCGCAGACCTGGTCGATTGCCGCGACGATGCTCGCGGCTTCGGCCATGGCACGTCCGGCTCGTGTGTCGAACCAGTTCCAGCAGCCCTGGGCGTTGGCCAGGCGTTCCTGCTCCGGGCACAGCACCAGAAAGCCCTCGCGTGCCGCCAGGCGCTGGATGCGAGTGCTGGCGGCGAAGCCGGCGGCGCCCTGATTGCAGCCGTGCAGCATCACCAGCAGCGGCCGCCCGGTGCCCGCGCCGGGCGGCCTGTAGAGCCGGAAGCGGCGCGCGCCGGCCGGGCCGGTCGCGACGCCGGCGCGCC
>JANXZN010000090.1 GCA_025355545.1 Rhizobacter sp. | reverse complement strand
CCCGCAGGATCGTGACGAAGCGCCAGCACAGCCTGCCCCAGCCCAGCGCCACCAGCGCCATGCCCGCACCCGCCAGAGCAGCGTGCAGGTGAAGGCCCGGCAGCGTCACGCACCAGCCGACCAACATCGCCAGCAGCGGTGCCAGCAGGCTGCGCGCGTGGACCTCGGGCTGGCCCAGCCATTTCGGCCCGGCGGTGAACAGAAAGCCGACGATGAACAGCGGCATGAAGCCCAGGCTCATCAGCAGCGCGTGCGCCGCTGGCGGCGACACCGCCCAGGCCGGTGTCTGGCCCAGCGCCCGCGCCAGCAGCACCGTGGCCCACCACAGCGCGGTGCTTGCGAGCATCAGCGCCGCCGCGAAAAACCCGAGCCGGTGCGGTGCGACCAGCAGCCAGCGCAGGTGCCAGCTCGAAGCGGCGCTGCGCGACGCGCCGGCGACCGGCTGGATCGGGATGAACTTCACGGCCGGCGTGCTTCAGTGGGCGGCCGGGTCGGGGGTGGGGTGGGGCTCGACAGCCGCTTGACCGCGTTGACAAAGCGCTCGAGCGTCGGCGACCGGGCACCGCGCGCGAGTCGGATGTCGAGCAGTTGAAAGCGCCCGCGCGTCGCCTGCGCACGCTGCAGCGCCGACTTCAGCTCGGCACGGGTTCGCACCAGGTGGCCGTCGCCGCCCATGCCGGCGACCATCGCGGCGAAGTCCCAGGGGCTCAAGTCGTTGAACCGTGCGGCCGGCTCGAAGGCACGCAGCATCTCCCAACCGGCGTTGTTGAACACGAGCACGATCGGGTCCCAGCCGTAGCGTTGCGCGTTGCCGAGCTTCCAGCCGGTCATCTGGAACGCACCGTCGCCCACCAGCACCAGCGGGCGCCGGCCGGTGGCGGCCTGCAGTCCGAGACCGGCAGGCACGCCATAGCCCATGGTGGCGTAGTAGCCGGGTGCGATCAGCGCCGTCGGGTCCATGTCCATCGCCGTGAACAGGCAGTCGCCCACGTCGCTGGCCAGCGGCTGCGGCCCGTGTTCGCCCATCAGGTCGTTGACGGCGGCGGCGATGTCCTGCGGGCGCACCGGCGCATCGTCGGCGATCAGTTCGGTGCCCTTCGACGCCGCGCGCGCCGCCGCTGGCGATGCAGCGCCGACGCCCGGTACCCGGTGCAGCAGGGCATCGACCAGGGTGTCGAGCGGGACCTGCGGGTAGTGGTGGTGGCCCATCTCGACCTGCCCATCGATCGCCTGGATCGCATGGCGCAGGTCGATCCGGCGTGCCGACACGGCGAAGTTGGTGTCCGACACGATCACGCCGAGCAGCAGCAGGCCGTCCGAGCCTTCGACCTGAGCGCTCAGGTCGGGGTCGCCCGCCAGGCCCAGGTAGGTGCCGAGCAGCGGCGCTTCGGTATCGGCCAGCAGGCCGCGGCCCATGAAGCTGGTGACGACCGGGATGGCCAGGCGCCGCGCCAGTTCGGCCACACGCGCCTCGAGCCCATAACAGCGCACCTCGACGCCCACCATCAGCATCGGCCGCTGCGCGCCGCGCAGCCGCGCCAGCAACTCATCGGCGCAAGCGCGCAGTGCATCGGCATCGACCGGGGGCGGCTCTGTGACGGGCACCTCGGCGCAGGGCTGGCCCGGCATGTCGCGCGGGATCTCGAGGTAGACCGGGCGCGACAGGCGCAGCGCCGCGTCGAGCACGCGGGCAATCTGCAGCGGCGCGGCTTGTGCGTCGTCGAGCCGGGCGCGGTCGGCGGTGATTTCGCGAAACACGCGCCACTGCGAATCGAGCGTCTTGACCTGGTGGTGCAGCAAGTAGCCGCTGGCGGCCTCGTGCGCCGCCGGTGCGCCCGACAGCACCACCAGCGGCACCCGCTCGGCATAGGCACCGGCGACTGCGTTGACGAGGTTGAGCGCACCGGCACCGTAGGTCACCGCCGCGACGCCCAGCCCGCCGCGCATGCGCGCGGCGGCGTCGGCGGCAAAGCCCACCGCCGGCTCGTGCGACAAGGTGTACAGCGGCAAGCGGCCGCTGCGCTCGAACTCGCGGAACAGCGGCAGCGCGAAGTCACCGGGAATGCCGAAGACCTCGGTCGCGCCACGCCGTTGCAGCGCCTGCAGCAGCCTTTCAGCCAGGGGGACCATCGTGCGTGTTCTGCAACGGTGAAGCGGCGAGCGGTGCCGCGGCGTCCATCAGCGCCACAACGGCCCGATGGCATCGAGGGTGTTTTTCAGCACCAGGCCCATCTCGGTGTCGCCCTCCATCACCAGCAAGCGCTCGAAGAAGAGGCGGTCGGCATCGTCCTGTCCGCGCAGCAGTCGAAGGTAACTGGACGCAGGCGCCACGATGCGCAGCGCGGTCTCGCTGCCCGACGGCGCGACCCGAAAGCCGCCCGGGGCGAGCTGCAGCCGCACGCACAGCCCCAGGTCGCTGATCGAGATCTCGACCGTGCGGTTGCCGAGGGCCGCGCGCGCGTCGGCCGGCAAGCGCGGCAGCAGCATGCGGTCGAGCACGCGCGCGAGCACGAACGACGGCGGCTGCACCGGCAGGCGCTCGACGATGCGGCGCAGGCGCTCGGCCGCCTGGTTCAGCCACGCCGGCGGCGTCGGCAGATTTGGCCCGGTGCTGCGCGGCGGGGGTGCAAGGCTCATGCCGTCGTCCATTCGAAGCCCGCCCGCCCGTGCGCAAAGCCGTTGCTCAGCCCGCCTGTCAGCACGCTGGCCTCAATGGCGTGCAGCGCATCGGTGGCACTCGCGTCGTGGTTGATCACCTGGTCGAAGTGCCGGATCACGTCGCCGAAGCCGCGCGAACCTGGCGACAGCCGCAATCGCGAGACGCCCGCCGCGCGCAGGGCCGCGCCCGCGCCGATGAGGCACTGCGTCGCGGCCGACTGCATCTGGGTGCCGTTGATCACCAGGAAGGGCTGCTGCTCGCTGCTCGACAGCAGCAGGCCGTCGGCATCGTGCAGGCAGCGAAACCCACATTCGTCTTTGTTCAGGCGCTGGTGGCGCGCGGTGAAGCAGCGCGCCGAATGCGCCAGAGGCAACCGGCCGAAGGCGAACATCTCGGTGGCCATCATCTGGCCGGTCGTGTCATGCACCGCATAGCCCGGCGGGTTGATCAACGCCAGTGCGTCGAGCGACAGCTCGACTGGCGCGACTCAGCGCACCGCGCCGAGCGCCGCATGCTCAAGCAGCGCGGGCCGGCTGTAGATGTTGATGTGCGGGCCGAGCACGAAGGGCCCGCTGCCGGCCAGGCGCTGCAGCGCCGACGCATCGCCGGCCTCGACCATGAAGTCGCGCTGTTCGGCCAGGCGCCGCACGAGTCTCAGGTCGGCCTCGGACTCGATCAGGGTCTGGGTGGCCAGCACGACTTGCTTGCCCGCAGCCGCAAGGTCGCGCGCCAGGCCCAGCTAATCGTCGAGTCTCAGTTCGCGGCGGCGCGCGCAGACGGTTTCGCCGAGCACCACCGCGTCGGCGACCGAGTCGGCGATGCCGGCGTAGAAATCCAGCAGCGTCTGGCGCGGCCAGTGGTAAAGCACCGGGCCGACGGTCAGCGCGAGTCGTTCGGCAACAGCCGACGAGGTCAGGGGCATCGTCATCACGCCGCGATCAGCACCACGGCCGGTTGTAGGCGCCCAGCGTGTGCTGCTGCCCTTCGGAAAAGCGCGCCAGCGTCGCGGTCCAGCCCGGCTGCACGCTGAAGCGCGCATGGTTCGCGAAGGCGTGGTCGATCGCCGCGCGCCACACCCGCGTGACCTGCTCGGCATAGGCCGGGCTGCGCTGGCGGCCCTCGATCTTGATCGCCTTCACACCGAGTTCGATCAGCTTGGGCAAGATGGCCAGCGTGTTCAGACTGGCCGGCTCCTCGAGCGCGTAGTCGCGCTGGCCCGCCACGTCGAAGCGGCCCTTGCACAGCGTCGGGTAGCCGCGCGGTTCGTCGGCGGCATAGCAGTCGATCAGCACACCGTTCAGGCGCGCCTCGATGCCGGCCGGGGTCTCCTGCCAACGCACGGCCGACGGCGGCGAGCAGACCCCGGCGGTGTTCGGTGACTGGCCGGTGACGTAGGACGACAGCGCGCAGCGGCCCTCGACCATGACGCACAGGCTGCCGAAGCCGAACACTTCGATGTCGACCTCGGTGTGCCGCACCACATGGCCCACCTGCGACAGCGTGAGCACGCGCGGCAGCACCGCACGCTGGACGCCGTAGCGCTGGCGGTAGAACTCGATCGCCTCGTGGCTGGTGGCCGAGGCCTGCACCGACAGGTGCAGTCGCAGCTGCGGATGGTGGCCGCGGCAATACGCCATCACGGCGGTGTCGGCCACGATCAGCGCGTCGGCCCCGAGCGCCACCGCTGTGTCCACCGCGCGGTACCAGGGGCGTGCCTGGCGTGCGTCGGCAAATGTGTTGAGCGCCATCAGCACCTTGGCGCCGTGCGCGTGGGCGAAGGCCACGCCGTCGCGCACTTGCGCGTCGTCGAAGTTCAGGCCGGCGAAGTTGCGCGCGTTGGTGGCGTCCTTCAAACCGAGATAGACCGCGTCAGCACGGCCTGGAGCGATTTTTCACGCTCCGTGATGGGGCCGAGGTGCAAACCGAATTCATGAACGATCGCCCTCTGAACAAGGCGCTGAATGCACTAAACCTAGAGACGGCAGTAGGTCATAGCGAACCAAGCGTAGCGCCAGCACTCGCGCGGGCTGGGGCCGGTCGGGCACACTCACCGCATGGGTGAAGCCAAGATCAAGGCGCGCACGCAGGTGGCGCGGGCCGTGGACACG
>JANXZN010000076.1 GCA_025355545.1 Rhizobacter sp. | reverse complement strand
AATCAGCTCGTCGAGCACCTCGCGCTCTTCGTCCGACAGCACAATCTCAGGGGCAACTCGCACTCTCGATCTCCGCACCAGTCTGTAGTAGATCATTGGTGTGGCAGGGTTCGTTTACGTTCCCTCAAGATTGCATCATTAAACTAGCGATCCCTCATGGAGGCTGCTTGATGCCAGCCGACGAGCGCGCCGTGCTCGACGAGGTGACGCGGTTCATCTACCGCGAGGCGCGCCTGCAGGACGATCACGTCTCCGACGAATGGGAGTCACTCTGGACCGACGACGGCGTCTACCGGATCCCGGCGAACGGCGAGGGCACCGACCCAGAGAACGAGATGTCGATCGTCTACGACAACCGTTCGCGCATCGCGCTGCGCATCCGCCAGTTCCACACCGGCAAGCGCTTCAGCCAGACGCCGCGCTCGCGGCTGCGGCGAATCGTCTCGAACATCGAGATCCTGGCGCGCGACGCACAGCACATCGTCGTTACCAGCAACGCGATGGTGTTCGAGTCGGGCCGGCGCGGCGACACGATCTGGGCCTCGCGCAACGAGTACAAGCTGCGCCGCGAAGGCGACGGCTTGCGCATGGCGGCGAAGAAGATGATCCTCGTCAACAACGAGACCGCGCTGTATTCGATGGCCTTCCTGATCTGACCACGTCCGGCGCACAGCGTCGAAGGAATTCCCGATGACCGTGACCGACAGCCAGGGCAACCCACCCGCCGCGCCCATTGCGCTCGTGCGCGAGGGTCCGGTGCTGCTCGAGCTGCACGCCGACGGCGTCGCGCACGTGCGGCTGAACCGCCCCGACTCTTCGAACGGCCTGAACATGGAACTGCTGAAGGCGCGGCACGAGACGCTGATGCAGGTGCACGGCGACGGCCGCGTGCGCGCGCTGCTGCTCACCGGCGAAGGCAAGCACTTCTGCGCCGGTGGCGACGTGCACGTGTTCCTGGCCAAGGGCGAGGCGCTGCCCGACTACGGCGCGATGAGCGCGGGCCATTCCTCGAAGGCGATCGAGTTGACGATCGACTACCTGCGCCAGCGCCGGGCCTTCGGCAAGACGCTGTGGGAGCAGCCGGTGGTGCGCAACAAGATCGCCTGGATGGCGTCCAAGGCCGCCGCGGCGCGCGCGCTGGTGTACCAGTGCGCGCAGATGATCGACGAGGGCAAGGACACGGTGCGCGAGGTCTCGATGCTGAAGGCCTTCGCCTGCGAGACCCTGCAGGAAGTGGTGCACGGCTTGCCTGCAGTTGCACGGCGGCACCGGCTACATCATCGGCACGCCGATCGAGCGGATGGCAGGCGACGCCCGCATCCTGACGATCGGCGGCGGCGCGACCGAGGTGATGCTCGAGGAAGTCGCGAAGCGGATGTGAGCGCGCGATGACCGCAGCTGCCGCCACCGCCCGCCGCGAGCTGCATCTGCGCCGCATCGCCTGCACCGGCTTCGAGCGCGACGACGGTCGGTGGGACATCGAGGGCCGGCTGACCGACACCAGGCCCGTGCCGCTCCCGTTGCCCGAGAAGACCGTCGCGCCCGGCGCGGCGATCCACGACATGCTGGTGTGCCTGACGATCGACCGCGACTTCACGATTCACGACGCCTGGGGGCGCACACTGGCGGGCCCGTACCGCACCTGCGCCGAGATCAACCAGCGCTACACGCAGCTGATCGGTCTGCGCATCGAACCCGGCTTCACGCGCAAGGTCAAGCGCTTGTTCCGCGGCGTGCTCGGCTGCTCGCACCTGACCGAGCTGCTGCCGCCGATGGCGACGACCGCGTTCCAGGTGCGTTGGAGCTACCCCTCGGTCGGTCGCGATGTGGCTGGCAGCACCACGCCGCTCGGCGGCTGCCACGCGCTGCGGCTAGACGGCGAGGTCGTGCAGCGATACTTCCGGCAAGGCTTCGGTGCCGGCGCGCCGGTGGAGGACGATCGATGAACGATCCGGTGCGGTTCGGCGTGAAGGAAGGTGTCGCGACGCTGACCTTCGACGACGGCGCGCGCATGAACCCGCCGACGCCGGCGCTGCTGGCCGGCGCGCTCGACGCGCTGGCGCGGGTGCGCGCCGACCCGGCTATCCGCGTGCTGGTGCTCGCGGCGAACGGCAAGGGGTTCTGCGTCGGTGCCGATCTCGCGGCGTTCCAGGGCGCCGAGGACTCGGTACGGCGCACGGCGATGCGGTCGCGGCGCTGCTGGACACCGGCGGCAACCCGCTCGTCAGCGGCCTGCGCGAGCTGCCGGTGCCGGTGCTGTGCGCGGTGCAGGGGCCGGTGGCCGGCGGCGGTGTCGGCGTCGCGCTCGCCGCCGACATCGTGATTGCGGCACGCTCGGCGGATTTCATGCTGCCCTTCGTGCCGGCGCTTGGCCTGGTGCCCGACCTGGGCAGCGCGTGGTTCATGCCGCGGGCGATCGGCATGGCGCGATCGGTCGACCTCGCGCTGCTGGGCGAGCGCCTGAGCGCCGAGCAGGCGGCGCAGTGGGGGGCTGATCTGGGCCTGCGTCGACGACGCGGCACTGGCGAACGAAACCGCGCGCGTCGCTGCGCGCCTGGCCGCGCTGCCGGCGCACGGCATCGTCGAGACGCGCGCGCTGTTCGCGGCCGCGGCCACGAACGACTTTGCGCGGCAACTGGCCTACGAGCGCGACCGGCAGCGCGAACTGATCGATCGCAAGTGCTTTGCCGAGGGCGTGTCGGCGTTCCTCGGCAAGCGCCGGCCGGTGTTCGCCGGGCGCGCACCGGCATGAGCGCCGCACTTGCCTACACGCCCTACGGCTGGCCGGAGCCCGACCGACGCTACCTCGAGCCGACCGCGTTTCTCGACTTCGAGGACGCCGCGGTCGAGCGCTTCGCGAGCGACGCGATGCAGGGCGCGCGCACGCCGACCGAGCGCGCCGTGCAGCTCTTCTACGCGGTGCGCGACGGCATCCGCTACGACCCGTATTCGCTGCGGCTGAAGCCGGCGAGCTTTCGCGCCAGCACGGTCGTCAGCGCGGGCCGCGGCTTCTGCATCCCGAAGGCGGTGCTGCTCGCGGCGGCGGCCCGTCGCGGGGGCATTCCGAGCGCGATCGGTCTGGGCGACGTGATCAATCATTTCTCCACGCCCAAGCTCAGGCAGGCGATGGGCAGCCGCGAGGTCTTCATGCACCACGGCGGCGTCGCGCTGTTCCTCGAGGGGCGCTGGCTGAAGCTCGTGCCGGCCTTCAACCGCGAGCTCTGCGCCCGCATGGGCGTGCCGGCGACCGAGTTCGACGGCAGCGGCGACGCGACCCTGCAGACCTTCGATGCGAACGGCACGCGTCACATCAGCTACCTGCGCGATCACGGCTGCTGGTCCGACCTGCCGTACGCGCGCATCCGCGACGACTTCCGCAGCTACTATCCGGCCACGCTCTGGGCCTCGAAGTCCGGCGCGGCCGACTCATTCCAGACGCTGGAGTTGCCAACACCATGAGTGGACCTCTGAAGGGCGTGACGGTCATCGAGCTGGCGAGCATCGGCCCCGGGCCGTTCGCCGGGATGATGCTGGCCGACATGGGCGCCGACGTGATCCGCGTCGATCGCATCCCGTCGCCGCGCGGCGGCAGCGCGCTCGAGGCGATGCTGCGCAACGACAGCATTGTCGACCGCGGGCGGCGCTCGATCGCGCTCGACATGAAGGACGCGCGCGGCATCGAGACCGTGCTGAAGCTGGTGGAGCGCGCCGACGCGCTGATCGAGGGCTTTCGCCCCGGCGTGACCGAGCGTCTCGGCCTCGGGCCCGATGCCTGCCGCGCGCGCAACCCGAGGCTGGTCTACGGGCGCATGACCGGCTGGGGCCAGCACGGCCCCCTCGCGCAGGCCGCCGGCCACGACCTGAACTACATCGCGCTGTCGGGCGCGCTGCACGCGATCGGGCCGAAGGACCGGCCGCCGCCCCCGCCGTTGAACCTGGTCGGCGACTACGGCGGCGGCGGCATGCTGCTCGCGCTGGGCGTCGTCGCCGCGCTGTTCGAGGCCCGGCAATCGGGGCAGGGCCAGGTCGTCGATGCGGCGATGACCGACGGCGCCGCGCTGCTGATGGCGCCGCAGTACGGGATGATGGCGAAGGGCTTCTGGCGCGACGAGCGCGAGAGCAACTTCCTCGACGGCGCGGCGCCGTTCTACGGTAACTACGAGTGCGCTGACGGCAGGTACGTCGCGATCGGCCCGCTCGAGCCGCAGTTCTATCGGCAGTTGCTCGACAAGTGCGCGATCGACGACCCGCAGTTCGCGCAGCAGTGGGAGCGCGCCGAATGGCCGGCCTTGAAGGCCAAGCTCGCCGCGATGTTCATGACGCGCACGCGCGACGCCTGGTGCGCGCTGCTCGAAGGCAGCGATGCCTGCTTTGCACCGGTGCTGTCGATGCGCGAAGCGCCGCGCCACGCGCACAACGTGGCGCGCGCGACCTTCGTCGAGTCGGACGGTGTCGCGCAACCCGCGCCGGCACCGCGCTTCGCGCGCACGCCGAGCGCGCTGCCGCCGGCCGCGGCGCCGATCGGCACGCACAGCCGCGAGCTGCTGCGCGGCCTCGGCCACGCCGACGCGCAGATCGACGAACTGCTGCGCAGCGGCGTGGTCTTCGCGCCCGCGGCCGCCTGAGGCGCGGCGGGGCACGGCAACGGAGCACTGGGCCTAGGGGCTGCGCTTCGTCAGAACCACATGCATCGCGCTCGGCGTGAGGACATGTTCGGTGCGCTGGTAGCCGAGCCGGGGCAGGTCGAGGCCGGCCAGCAAGGGCTCGCCGGCGCCGAGCAGCACCGGTGCGATCGCCAGGTGCATTTCGTCCACCAGACCTGCCTGCAGGTACTGGCGAATCGTCGCGACGCCGCCGCCGAGCCGGACATCCAGCCCGCCGGCGGCGGCCCGCGCACGCTTCAGCGCGGCGTGGATGCCGTCGGTGACGAAATGGAAGCTCGTGCCGCCTTCCATCTCGACCGATGGTCGCGGGTATTGCGTTAGCACGAAGACCGGTGTGTGGTACGGCGGGTTCGCGCCCCACCATCCTTTCCAGCTTTCATCGGGCCAGGCGCCGCGCAGCGGGCCGAACATGTTGCGCCCGAGGATCCAGGCACCGACGCGGGCGATGCCGCGGGCCGCGAAATCGTCGTCTACACCGGTCGTGCCGCCGTCGCTGCCGAACATCTGCCGGAAGCTGCGCGTCGCGAACACCCACTCATGCAATGCCACACCGCCGACGCCGAGCGGGTTCTCGAGGCGCTGGTCGGGGCCGGCACCGAAGCCGTCGATCGACAGCGTAAAGCAATGCACCCTGAGCTTGGACATGCGCGGTTCTCCGAGGGCGGTCAGTGGGTCGTTCCGGCATGAGCCGCCTTCAGCGCGGCGATGTCGATCTTGACCATTTTGAGCATTGCGTCGCCGGCGCGCTTGGCCTTGACCCGATCCGGGTCGGCCATCATCGGCGCGAGAACGGTCGGCACGATCTGCCACGACAGGCCGAAGCGGTCCTTCAGCCAGCCGCACTGCTCGGGCGCGCCACCCTCGAGCAGCGCGTCCCAGTAGCGGTCGAGCTCGGCCTGATCGTCACAGTTCACGACGAAGGACACAGCGTGGTTGAACGGGTCGAGCGGCCCGGCGCTCATCGCGACGAAGCCCTGCCCGAACAGCACGAAGTCGACGATCTTCACCGAGCCGGGCGGGCCGCTGGGCGACTCGCTCGGCAGCGCCGTGACCCGCGTGATGCGCGAGTCCGGGAAGATGCTGGTGTAGAACCTGGCGGCCTGTTCCGCCTCCTTCGAGTACCAGAGGAAATGGGTGATTTTCTGGATCGTCATCGCAAGAATCTCCTGTTCATGTCGGCGCAGCGGCGCAGCCGCGGACCGGTATGAACACGACGAACAACGAAGGCTGCGATCGACATGCCCACAGGAAATGTCCGATGCCTGGCGGCAGATCGCCAGCCGCCTCGCTGCGCGGCGATCGGGCAAGAAACGTCGACCTGGTTTCGCTTTGTCGCAAGCAGGCGGCGCGTGACTTCCGCACAACCGCGCCGAATCGGCGGCTGGCACATTGAATCGCATCCACCGATTCATTGCGAGGCAACCCATGAAGACCGGTTTTGTCCTGTTGAGTCTTGCCAGCGTGTGGCTGGTGACCATGGCCGTGCCTGCCGGTGCGCAGACGATGCACAAGGCAGCGCTCACCAGCGACGCGTCGACCTACCGCAACCGCGCGGCCCATCACATCTACAAGATCTACGCGAAGAGCATCTACAAGGGCATGCTTCCGCCGCTGGTGCACGCGATCGTCGTGGTCGAGACCGAGGTCGATGCGCTCGGCCGGGTGAAGAACGTCTGGGTCGTGCGGTCGCCCAGCCACGCCCCCGAAGTGACCGAGAGCGTGGTCGGCATGATCAACAGCGCGTCGCCGTTTGCGGCGACGGGCGGTGCCGGCGGCACGAAGTTCATCGAGGTCTGGCTCGTCGACCACAGCGGCCGGTTCCAGCTCCATGCGTTGACCGAAGGTCAGCGCTGAGGCGCCGAACCCCGCCGGGCGGCACCGTTCCGCGCGCTGGTCAGCTGGCCGGCACCTCGGTCGCGCCCGGCGTTCCTTCGACCTTCACGAGCGCCTTGACCGCGCCCGGCGTCGCGGCGTCCGGCACCGTCAGCAACAGGATGTCCTGATTGCTGGCGAAGCTCAGCTGCCCCCTGAACAGCACCGTCTTCGTGCCCGCACTCGTGAGCGTCAGCTGGTAACTGCCGCCCGGGATGCGTCGAGCCGGTCTTGGGTGTCACTACCGCCGCAGGCTGAGAGCGCCGCGAGGGGCAGGCAGGCGAGCAGAAGTTTGTGAACGAGTTTCATGGACTGTTTCGTTTCCGGAATTTGGATGAAACAGACTCTGGAAACCGGGCGGGCGGGGCCCGGTGGGCGAGCCAAGCCAGTCCGGGTGGGCGATCGCCGATCTGCCTGTCGGAGAACGCCGGGCAGGGTTGCCGGCGGTTACCGTGCGCCGCGCGCGCCCTTCGCCTGATCGAGCAGGCCCTGCAGCGCGGCGCCATCGATCAGTCGCACGTTGCAGCCGTTCGCGAACACGATCGCCTCGCGCGCGAACCGACCGTCGGTGAGCATGAAGCCGCCGCTCGCGCCGCGCGCCGTCATCGCGCGTTGCAGCGCGACCACGGCATCGACGCCGACCTTGGCCTCTTTCCAGTGCTTGCACTGGACCAGAAAGGTCTCGCGTTCGCGCCGCAAGGTCAGTTCGCCGCCGCTCTCGGCAGCGCCGCGCGCGCTGTGGAGAATCTGGTAGCCCTGCAGGCGGAAGGCCTCGGCAACCAGGGCTTCGAATTCGCGCCACGCGGCGCGTTCGGCACGTTGCGCAGGCGCGCTTCGCGCGTCGCCCGCAAGGCCCGATGCGCGCGAACGGCGCCAGAGCCACAGCACCGCGGCAGCGCTGCAGCCGAGCACCAGCATCAGGGTCGGGGCGGATTCGCGCAGGCCGATCAGCATCGCGCAAGCCGATGGCAGATGAGGTCGGTCGAACAGCAGACGGTGCGCTTGAAGGGTGGTGCCATCGGGGTGCCGGGGAACTGCAACGCAGTTGCCGGTCACTCTAGCGTTTCGCCGCGCTTCGGCGCGGGCGTGTGCGCGCAATGCTTCACGCGATGCGAGGCCGCGAGGGCCCGCCCACCGCCGGGCGCGTCATCGACGCGATGAGCGCCCGGCCGGCACGGCTCAGCGCGCGCTGAGCAAGTGCTTCATCCGGTTCAGCGCCTGCCGCGCCGTCATCTCGTACTTCATGCCGGTGCCCTTCTCGCGCCGCTGCATCGCCATCTGCAGCGCAACGAGCTTGCCGTGCCGTTCGGCCGAGAAACTCGTCGAGCGGGGTTTGCCGTTGACGCTCCACGACGCGACGAAGTACAGGTACGGATGCTCCGAGAACTGCACATAGCGCGGCCGGATGCCGATCAGCCCGCTGGTGTTGTTGGCCTGCGCGACCAGGCGCGGGCCCTCGCGCGGCGAGATTGACGCTGCGGACTTCTGCAGTTCGACCTCGGCGGCGCGCGCCCGAGCCAACGCCTTGCGGGCGCCGCCGTACTTGCGCACGGCGAAGAACCGGGTCACCGTGGCGTGCCGCGGCCCGACGCGGACTTGGTAGCCATGGGTCGCGCCGTGGCTGATGTGTTGTATCGGCATGAGGAGTCCTTCCGGCCGAAGGATACCGGCAATGCCGCTGCATTCTGTGAAGAGCTGATTCCGACACATTGGCAGGCGTCGAGAAACTGGATTTATTCAAGGAGTATCCACTTAGCTCCACTCGGCAGTTTTCGCGGTTTCTTCGGCCGACAGCACGATGTCGCCGTAGGTCACCGGATCAGTGACAACGGCTTGCTGCATCAGCCTGTAGAAGAGCATCCCGCGAGAACTCGAAGTGCGGCGATTGAAGCGGAACACGAACTCGTCGAGATAGGCGTCCAGGTGTTCGGGCTGGATCGAACCATGGTGGGTGCCCAGAGCCCAGCGCTTGATCAATGAAGAAACCCGGTGCACGCCGGCCATCGACACGTGGGGTGCCACATCCGAGCCGAGCTGGACCGCGCGTTCGTGGGCATATCCCAGCGACTGCAATGAACGGTAGATCGCTGAGCCATCGGTTCGAATTTTGGCACCGGGTTCGATACTGGCCTGCACGAAGGGAACGACGTGCTCGGTGGACTCCTTGGCGATACGGCGCAGGCGAATCCGTCCGAAACCCTTGGGCTCGAGCATCTCTACGGCCACGACGATGGGCACCTTGTGGCTCTTGCCTTTGCCTCGTGCAGCAGCAGCGGTTTGTTTGCGATAGGCGATCGCCAAGTAGGTCTCGTCGACCTCGACCACGCCCTTGAGTCGCTCGCGGTCGGGCCGCATTATCGCCCGACGAAATCGGTGCAACATAGTCCAGGCGGTCTGGTAGCTGCCCAATCCGAGAACCCGCTGCAACCCCAGGGCGCTGACCCCCTGCTTCTGATTGGTCACGTACCAGGCGGCAGCCAGCCAGACCTTCAATGGGGTGCGGGTCTTGTCGAAGATCGTGCCCGCGGTCACAGCGCTTTGGTGGCCGCAGTTCTTGCACAGCAAACGTCCCCGACTGGCGCGTGAGGGCGTCGCCATGACGGCGCACTCCGGGCAGACGAAACCCAGCGGCCAGCGCAGCTGCTCCAGGTACGCGAGACACGCCTCCTCTGACGAGAACCAATCCAGGAACTCGCTCCAAGTACGGGGGTACTCGTTGACAGGAACTGGGCTCATAGCTGTATATTCGTCCAGTGTATTCCGATGCTTGTGGAGCTAAGTGGATACCCACCATATATTCACAATATGAAGACTGTCCGACGAATCGATGCCGCGGAGCGCGACGAACCCGCCGCCAACGCGCGCGAAACGCTCAAGGGCCGCGGCACGGTATGGGCGATCGAGCACCGCTATACCCAACAGGCCCGCGAAGCCTACGATGACGGCTGGGGCACGCTCGACCAGCAGGCGACCGAAGAGACGCTGCCGCCGGCGACCACGATCATCGAGGAGCGCGTCAAGTCCATCTTGTCGAGCAACGACTCGCCCGACATCTCGTTCGACCTGTCGATCAACCCGTACCGCGGCTGCGAGCACGGCTGCATCTACTGCTTCGCGCGGCCCACGCACAGCTACCTGAACCTGTCGCCAGGGTTGGACTTCGAGACCCGCATCATCGCGAAGGTCAACGCCGCCGAGCGCCTGCGCGAGGCGTTCGCAAGCCGCAGCTACACGCCGCTGCTGCTGAACCTCGGCTCGGCCACCGACGCCTACCAACCGGCCGAGCGCAAGCTGCGCATCACGCGCTCGGTGATCGAGGTGCTGGCCGAATGCGCGCACCCGTTCTCGCTGGTGAGCAAGTCGTCGGGTGTCGAGCGCGACATCGACCTGATCGCGCCGATGGCGCAGCGCGGTCTCGCGGCGGTGTACATGTCGGTGACCTCGCTCGACCCCGAACTGGCCCGCATCCTCGAGCCGCGCGCGGCTTCGCCGCAGCGCCGGCTGCGCACGATCGCGGCGCTCGCCGGGGCCGGCGTGCCGGTGGGGGTGAGCGTCTCGCCGATCATCCCGTTCATCAACGAGCCCGAGCTCGAGCGCATTCTCGAAGCCGCGGCGGCGGCCGGCGCGAGCTCGGCCTTCAGCATCGTGCTGCGCCTGCCCTGGGAGGTGAACCCGCTGTTCCAGCAATGGCTGGAGCGGCACTTCCCGCAGCGCGCCGCGCGCGTGATGGCGCGTGTGCGCGAGATGCGGGGCGGCCGCGACTACGACGCGCGCTTCGTTGCGCGCATGAAGGGCGAGGGCGTCTGGGCGCAGCTGCTGAGCCAGCGCTTCGAGAAGGCGGCCACGCGCCTCGGCCTGAAACGCGAGCGCGTCGAACTCGACCTGACGCAGTTCCGCCGGCCGCTCAAGGCGCGCACCGACGGCCAGCAGGATCTGTTCGCCTGAGGCTCGCGCTCAGTCGCGCAGGTCGGGCTCGAAGAAGATCCAGCGCAGCTGCGGGAACGCCGCCCGCAGCTCGCGCTCGACCGCGTTGATCGCCTCGATCAGTGCCACGTCCGACACTTGCGGCTGCATGCGCGCCTTCACGGCCAGCATGATCTCGCTGCCGAGTTGTTGCGTGATCAGGCTGTAGAGCTGCGCGACCTGCGGCTGCGCGACGATCTGCGCGCGCATCGCCGCGAGCACGTGCGGCTCGGCGCTTTGGCCGACCAGCAGCGCCTTGACTTCGATACCGACCAGGATCGCCACCAGCACCAGCAGCACGCCGATGCAGATCGAGCCGACCGCGTCCCACATCGGGTTGCCGGTGACCATCGACAGCAGGATGAAGCCCAGTGCCAGCACCAGGCCGCCGAGCGCGGCCAGGTCTTCGCCGAAGATCACCAGCAGCTCGCTCTGGCGCGAGTGGCGGAACCACTGCCACAGGCTCGCCGCGCCGCGCGTCTTGTTGATCTCGCGCAGCGCGCCCCACAACGAGACCGACTCGGCCGCGACGCCGAACGTCAGGATGCCGATCGCCACCCATGCGTACTTGACCGGCGCGCTGTCGTGCAGCTTGTGCGCGCCTTCGTAGATCGAGAACAGCCCACCCATGCTGAACAGCATCAGCGCGACGATGAAGCTCCAGAAGTAGATCGCGCGACCGTGACCGAGCGGGTGCTCGGACGACGCAGCGCGCTTGGCTTCCTTCAGGCCCCAGATCAGCAGCGTCTGGTTGGCGCAATCGGCGAACGAATGGATCGCCTCGGCCAGCATCGAGGACGAGCCGGTGAAGACCGCGCCGGCGCTCTTCGCCAGCGCGATCGCGAAGTTGGCGCCGAGCGCGAAGAAGATCGACTTGAGCGAGTCGGCTTGGGCTGACATGGTTCTCCCCGAAGGTCTGGTGGCCGGCGGCGCGCGATCAGGGCGCGCGGCAGGCGGCGAAGGCGTCCAGGTTCTGCTTGTACTCGGCGGCGCGGATGCCCAGCAGCCCCAGCGTCGTGTGGAACAGGTTGTCGTGGCTGAGCGCCGCGTCGCGCTGCGCGTTCAGGCAGGCGGGTGGCAGCCGCGCGTCGGCCGGCGCCTGCGAGCCCAGCCAGAGCAGCATCGGCACATGCTTCTGCTCGACCGGCGCGAGCGCGTACGGCAGGCCGTGCAGGTACAGGTTGTTCTCGCCCAGCGACTCGCCGTGGTCCGACACGTACAGCATCCCGGGGTCGAAGCGCGGCTGCTGTAGCGCAAGCCAGTCGACCGTCTTCGCCAGCACGTGGTCGGTGTAGGCGATCGAGTTGTCGTAGGCGTTGATCAGCGCTTGGTGGTCGCACTGCTGCAGCACGTTGGTCGTGCATTCGGGCCGGAACGGCTTGCGCTGCGGCGGGCTGCGCTTGTAGTAGGCCGGGCCGTGGCTGCCCATCGGGTGCAGCACCAGCAACACGCCGCGGGCTCGCGCGGCCGCGGGCAGGGCCGCCAGGCGCGCGTCGATGCCGTGCAGCAGCGCATCGTCCAGGCATTCGTCGCCGTCGCACAGTGATACGGGCAGCGCCGCCACGCCGGCGACCGGGTCGCGTGCGTACGCGTGAGGCACGCGCTCGCACAGGCCCTTGCAGCCGGCCTGGTTGTCGATCCACAGCACCGCCATGCCGGCGCGCTGCACCAGGTCGAGCAGGTTCTCGCGATCGCGGTCGCGCGACTCGAACGCGGTCTTGCCGAGCGACGAGAACATGCAGGGCAGGGACGCCGCGGTGTTGGTGCCGCAGGACATCACGTTGCGAAAGCTGACCACGTTCAGCGCTGCCAGCTCCGGGGTCGTCGGTCGCGCATAGCCGTTCAGCGCGAAGTGGTCGGCGCGCGCGGTCTCGCCGATCACCAGCACCAGCAGCGGCGGCTTCGCGCCGGCCGCGCGCGGCAGGATGTGCGCGTCGGCACCGATCGCCAGCGGCGGTCCGCTCGGCCGGACCTGCGATTGCGCCGCGAGGTCGACCAGCGCATAGAGCGAGTTCACCGGGTTGATCAGGTAGCGCACCGTGCTGTGGTTGCGCATCGTCGCCGACAGGTCGGCGAACAGCGCGAACAGCAGCGCCGCGAGCAACAGCACGAGCGCGACGACGCCCAGCGCGTTGCGCCCGGCCTGGCGCCACCAGCCGATGCCGCGCACCGGCACGCGCCACAGCAGCAGCAGCGGCGCGCCGGCGAGCAGCAGCAGGCTGCCGAGCAGGCGCAGGCTCAGCAGGTCGCGCACCTCGCGCGGGTCGGTCTGGACGACGTTGGTCATCATCGTCGTGTCGATGACGACGCCGTAGCTGCCCATGAAGTGCGCGCCGAACGCTGCGGCGAGCAGCAGCACCGCGATTGCCGGCTTGATCGTCACGCGCCAGGCCAGCAACGCGAGCAGCAGGGCCGTCAGTGCCGCCACCATCAGGCCGAAGCCGGCGACGAACAAGGCGCCGCGAGCCGAGGCCGTCTCGGGCAAGGCCAGCAACGCGCGCCACAGCGGCCAGTTCGGCAGGGCCGCGATCCACACGCCGGCGAGCACGGCCAGCGTCAGCGGGTTCCAGCCGACCGATGCGGTGTGATCGGAGAGCCCGGTGAACGTCCTGCGCTTCGTCATGACCGCCATTGTCTGTGCAATGGCGGCCGTGGCCGCTGCGCCGGGGGTCACTTGAACAGGTCTTTGACCCGATCGGCCCAGGTCTTCGCGTTCGGCGAGTGGCGGTCGCCCGAGCTGCGGAACGACTCGTCCAGCTCCTTGAGCATCTTGCGCTGGTGCTCGGTGAGCTTGATCGGTGTCTCGACACTCACATGGCAGTAAAGATCACCCGGGTAGCTCGAGCGCACGCCCTTGATGCCCTTGCCGCGCAGCCGGAAGGTCTTGCCGTGCTGCGTGCCCTCGGGCAGCTCGATCTCGGCCTTGCCGCCGATCGTGGGCACCTCGATGCCGCCGCCCAGTGCGGCGGTCGTCAGGCCGATCGGCACGGTGCAGTGCAGGTCGTCGCCGTCGCGCTCGAAGATCTCGTGCTGCTTGATGCGGATCTCGATGTAGAGGTCGCCGGCCGGCCCGCCGTTCGTGCCGGGCTCGCCGTTGCCGCTGGAGCGGATGCGCATGCCCTCGTTGATGCCGGCAGGGATCTTCACCTCCAGCGTCTTGTTCTTCTTGACCCGGCCCTGGCCGCTGCAGGTGGTGCAGGGCTCGGGGATGATCTTGCCGCTGCCGTGACAGTGCGGGCAGGTCTGCTGGATGCTGAAGAAGCCCTGGCGCATGTTCACCGTGCCCTGGCCGTGGCAGGTGCTGCAGACCTTCGGGCTGGTGCCGGGCTTGGCGCCGCTGCCCTTGCAGGTCTCGCAGGTCTCGTAGGAGGGGATCCGGATCTGCGTTTCCTTGCCGTGCGCGGCCTCCTCGAGCGTGATCTCCATCGCGTAGCTCAGGTCGCCGCCGCGGAATACCTGCTGGCCGTTGGCGCGGCGCTGGCCGCCGGCCGCACCGCCGCCGAAGATGTCGCCGAAGATGTCGCCGAAGGCCTCGGCGAAGCCGCCGAAGCCCTCCGCACCCGGACCGGCGCCGCGACCCATGTTGGGGTCGACGCCGGTGTGGCCGTACAGATCGTAGGCGGCGCGCTTTTGCGCGTCGGTGAGCATCTCGTAGGCCTCCTTGGCCTCCTTGAACTTCTCTTCCGACTTCTTCGCATCGTCGCCCTGGTTGCGGTCCGGGTGGTGCTTCATCGCGAGCTTGCGATAGGCCTTCTTGATGTCGTCTTCGTTG
>JANXZN010000029.1 GCA_025355545.1 Rhizobacter sp. | reverse complement strand
CCGGCGGCGCCGCTTAGAGTGCGGGCCATCGCCATCCCGCATCCCGGCCCACCCTCATGTCCGATCTGACCTCTTCTGCCGCCAGCACCTGGAAGCGCGTCTCCAGCGGCTCGGTGCGGCTGTTCCACGGCTACGCGAACTGGCTCGTCGGCATCTCGTGGAAACGCTTCGCGGTGCTCTCGGTGCTGCTGCTGATCGCCTCGGGCATCCTCGGCAGCCTGCTGCCCGCCGCCACGGTGACCGAGTGGGCCGACGTGCCGCGGCCGCCGAAACCGCCGACGCCGCCCGCGGTGAAGCAGTCGGCGAACGGCGGAACGGAAGTGAACGCCGGCGGCTACACGATCTCGATCGACAAGGACGGGGTGCGCATCGCACCGCGCGATGCCGCGGCATCCGCGCCGCGGGGTTCGGCAGCATCGGCCGCATCGGCGGCAGCGCCCGCGGCCTCCGGCGCTGCACCGGCCCCCGCGGCGAGCGCGGCCGACACCGGCAGCATCGAGATCAAGCTGCCGCCGGGCGCAACCAGCGAGGCCGTGAAAGCGGCCGTCGAAGAGGCGCGCCAGGCGATTGTCGAGGCGATGGAAGAGTCGCGCCAGGCATCGCGCGACGCGGCCGAGGCGGCCGCCGAGGCGGCCGACGCGAGCCGCAGCGCCGAGCGCCAGTACGTGCGCATTCGCAAGACCGACCGCGACAATCCGTTTCCGCCGATCGCGTGGCTGTTCGTCGTCGCCTCGGCGATCCTGAAGGCGATGTACAAGGGCCGGCTGCAGGCCGAGGTCAAGGCCGCCGCGGCGACCGAGACGGCCGAGTCGGAGCAGCTCAAGCGCCAGGTCGTCGAGGCCCGCATGGCGGCGATGCAGGCGCAGGTCGAGCCGCACTTCCTGTTCAACACGCTGGCCAGCATCGACCACCTGATCGAGACCGACCCGCCGCGCGCCAGCCAGATGCAGAAGAACCTGATCGCGCTGCTGCGCGCCTCGATGCCGACGATGCGCGAGAACCACCCGGCCGCGCACAACCTCGGGCGCGAGATGGCGGTGATCCGGCCCTACCTCGAGATCCTGAAGGTGCGCATGGAAGACCGGCTGCAGACCGAGATCAACGTGCCCGACGGGCTGCTGTCGGCCGACTTCCCGTCGATGATGATCCAGAGCCTGGTCGAGAACGCGATCAAGCACGGGTTGGAACCCAAGGCCGAGGGCGGCAAACTCGCGGTGCGCGCCGAGATCGTGCACGGCAAGCTCGCGGTCACGGTCGCGGACACGGGTCTCGGCTTCGGCAAGGCCGCGACCGCCGGCACCGGCGTGGGCCTGAACAACATCCGCGAACGGCTGCAGCTGCTGTACGGCAACAAGGCTTCGATGACCGTCGCCGAGAACGCGCCCAGCGGCACGCTGGTGACCCTGACCGTGCCCTACCAGGCACAGCCCCGCGAAGGAGAGGCAGCATGAAAGGCATCGCATGAAGCGCGCGCTCGAGATCATCGGCTGGACCCTGGCCATCAGCCTGCTGCTCGGCGTGGCGCTGGTCGCCGCCGCCGCCGCGATGGCCGGCTCGATGCAGAACATGACGATCCAGATCAACGGCGAGCCGCTCGTCGTCGCGCATCTCGACGCCGCGCACTGGCTGCTGGCGGTCGGCGGGGTCGCGCTGGCGCTGCTGATCGTCGTGCTGCTGGCGCCGCTGGCGGTGCTGCTGCCGCTGGGCCTCGCCGCCGTGGTGCTGGTGGGCGTGTTGCTCGCGGTGGCCGGCGTCGCCGCGATCGTGTGCTCGCCGCTGATCCTGCTGGGCGCGGTGATCTGGCTGATGCTGCGGCTGATCCGGCGCCCGAAGCGGGTCGACGGCGGCGCTACGATGGCGGGATGAACAGCCCCGCTCAGCCCACCAGGCGCGCTGCCCGCGCGCTGATCGCCGACGACGAGCGCCTGATGCGCGAGCAGTTGCGCGCGCGGCTGGCCGAGGTCTGGCCCGAGCTCGAGATCGTCGCCGAGGCGAGGAACGGGCTGGAGGCGGTCGAACTCACCGAGGCGCACAAGCCCGAACTGGTGTTCCTCGACATCCGCATGCCGGGCATGACCGGCGTCGAGGCCGCGCGTGCGATCGCCCAGCTGCCGGTCGACGAGGACGACGCGCAGGGCTGGAGCGGCTGCGAGATCGTCTTCATCACCGCCTACGACCAGTACGCGATCGAGGCCTTCGAGAAGGGCGTGGTCGACTACGTGCTCAAGCCCGCCGAGCGCGAGCGGCTGCTGGTCACGGTCGAGCGCATCCGCAAGCGGCTGGCGCAGCGCGCCGGCGGTGCGCCCGGCGGTGGCGACGACGCGCCGTCGCCGGCCGCGCTGCAGCAGTTGCTGCAGAAACTCGCCGCCCGCATGGACCCGGCCAGGGCGCCGCAGCTGCGCTGGATCCAGGCCACGGTGGGCCAGAACATCCAGATGATCCCGGTCGACGAGGTGCTGTTCTTCATCTCCGACGAGAAGTACACGCGCGTGCAGACCGCGACGCTCGAGGCGCTGATCCGCAAGCCGATCAAGGAGCTGGTCGAGGAGCTCGACGCCGAGCTGTTCTGGCAGATCCACCGCTCGACCCTGGTGAACACGAAGTTCATCGCCGGCGTCAGCCGCGACCTGCGCGGGCGCCAGCTGGTCGCGGTCAGGGGCCACCCGGAGAAGCTCGAGGTCAGCCGCAGCTTCACGGGGCTGTTCAAGGGGATGTAGGCCCCGGGGCCGGGCCGCCTCAGCGCGGTACGTGCACGGCCGGTGCCAGCCCCAGCGTGTTGGCCCGACGCGCGAACCTGCGGTCATCGAAGCTCGCCATCGCATCGCAAGTCCGGTACGCGGCGTGATGGAGTGCATCGGCGAAGTCCAGCCCATGGCGATGCCCGGCGAGCGCCGCCTCGACCGACACGCGGTCTTCGACCGTGATCTGCGGCGACGCCAGCAGATGCTCCAGCACGCCGGCAAACTGCGCCGGCGTGCTGCCATACGCACCGCGCATCACCCACTCGAATTCGAGCAGGACGGTCTTGGCCACGTACAGAGGCTGGCCGCCTTCGAACAGGCGGCGTGCCGCCTGCTGCTGGCGCGCGGTGGCCGCATCGGCATCGTGCCCGCCGAGGTAGTAGCGGGCGAGCACGTTCGTGTCCAGGCCGGTCACCTGCGTGCCCGCTTCGCGGCGACGGGCTTCAGGAGCATGGCCACGTCGAAATCGGGCGGCACGGCGGGCCCGGTCACCTTGACCATGCCGAAGCCGCTCTTCGGCAGCGCACGCTGCGGCAGCGCGGGTCGCAGCACGGCGTGATCGCCCTCGACCACGAAGGTCACACGCGTGCCCTGGCGCAATCCGAGTTGCTGCCGGACCGACTTGGGAATGGTGACCTGTCCCTTGCTCGTCATCGTGGTGCTTTCCATGGAACGCCCCGAAAGTATTACCAGGTAAGGATTTTATCAAGCCGCGCTCACCCCGGCGTCCACAGCCCGTTCACCACCCGCGCGCGGCCGAGCGCGGCCAGCGCGTCGAGGATCGGCGGGATGCGGCGCTTCCACGGGCCGCGGCCGGTGAACGCGGCCTCGATCGGCGGCAGGGCGGGGAGCTCGGTCACGTCGCGGATCATAGGGCCCGGGTCGGCGCGCGCGCAGGCCGAGGCTGACGGCCGTTCCTGTTACCAGCGCGGCGGCCAACACCCGAAATAGTTGACGAATCGGCCGCCGATCCCCTCAAGCGCCGCCCGCCGCGGCCGAAGACGGTGCATTGCGGACCGCCGTCGTCATCGACGCGCGGTTCGAGCGCGGCGCGCCGGCGCCGCCACGGCAACCGGACTCGAGGCGATGACACACTTCACTGAGGCAGGGTTCGACCAGGCGCCGGCGCAGGGCCGGCGATGCGCGTGACCCCCCTGCCGCTGCAGCGCGATCAGACCGCGCTGCTCGCACTCGCGACGCTGCCGATGCTGGGCCTGTGGCTCTGGACCCTGCCGCTGCCGGACGGGTTGGGCGGGCTGACGTTCGCCCAGTGGCACATGCTGCTGGAGCTGGCCTCGGTGCTGGTCTGCGCGGCGGTCGCCACGGTGGCCTGGAACGCGCGCACGCTCGACCTGCCGTGCAGCGTGTCGGTGCTGGGCAATGCCTGCGCCGGCGCGCTGCTGCTCGATCTCGTGCACACGCTGTCCTTCGCCAACCTGGCGGGCCCGCTCGACACGGCCACCGCGAGCCGATCGGTCGCGCTGGCGATGGCGAGCCGGCTGCTGGTCGGGCTGGCCCTGTTGTGGGTCGCGCTGCGGGCCGGGCGCGCTGACGACCGCCCGAACTGGCTGGGCCGGGTGCCGGTCGCCGTGGCAGTCTACACGCTGGTCGTCATCGGCTGGGTCTTCGGCTGGCCGGGCAGCGTGCCCGCGCTGGTGATCGACGGCGCGTCGCTGACGGTCGCGAAGCACGCCGGCGAGGCCGTGCTGGTGGCGCTGTTCGTGCTGGCCGGCGCGGCGTTCGCACGGCGCGCGGCCGCGCCGCAAGCGTTCGATGTCTCGTCGCTGCTGTGCGCGACGGCGCTGATGACGATCGGCGAATGCGTGTTCGCGCTGTACGCGCAGGTCGCCGAGCTGGCGGTCGTCGTCGGCCACCTGTACGAGGTGCTGGGCTTCTGGCTGGTGTACCGCAGCATCGTCGCCGACAGCATCCGCTCGCCCTACCAGCGCCTGCTCGACTCGCGCCAGAAGCTGCTCCGCAGCGAGGAAGAGCTGCGCACGATCACCGACAACATCCCGGCGATGGTCGCGTTCGTCGACAGCGAGCAGCGCTACCGCTTCGTGAACCGCAACTACCAGCGCTGGCTCGGCATGGACCCGCAGGCGATGCTGGGCCGCACCGCGCTCGAGGTCTACGGCGAGGCCCAGTACGGCAGCCTGAAGCCGCACCTGGAGCGGGCGCTGTCCGGCCAGACCTTCGCGATCGACCACCGCGTCACCGACGTCGAGTACGCGCGCGGGCGCTGGCTCAACATCATGTACATGCCCAAGGTCTGCGCCGACGGCAGCGTCAGCGGCGTCTACCTCCTGAGCAGCGACATCACCGACGTGATGGTCGCCGAGCGCCGCGCGCTGTTCCTGGCCGAGCACGACGAGCTGACGACCCTGCCGAACCGCGCGGCGTTCCAGGTCGCGGTCGGCAAGGCGCTGGAGCACAGCGCGCGCGAGGCGAACCAGTTCGCGGTGATCTTCGTCGACGTCGACCGCTTCAAGGTCATCAACGACACGCTCGGCCACGCCGCCGGCGACCATTTGCTGCAGGAGCTCGCGGCGCGCATGAAGCAGGTCGTGCGCGGCCGCGACCTGGTCGCGCGCATGGGCGGCGACGAGATGTGCCTGCTGCTGCACGACGTGCGCGACGCCTCGCACGCGAGCGAGATCGCCGAGCGCATCCTGAGCGCGCTGCGCGTGCCGGTCGAGCTGCGCACCGGCATCCAGCACCACGTCACGGTGTCGGCCGGCATCGCGGTCTATCCGCAGGACGGCACCGACGTCGAAACCCTGCTGCGCCATGCCGATATCGCGATGTACCGCGCCAAGGCGGCCGGCCGCGACGGCTTCGCGCTGTTCGGTGCACACGACGGCGGCCCGCTCGAGTCGCGCCTGAACCTCGAGCTCGAACTGCGCACCGCGATCGACGTCGGCCAGCTGGTGCTGCACTACCAGCCGCGCGTCAATGTCGCGAGCGGCCGGGCGGTCGGCATGGAGGCGCTGGTGCGCTGGCAGCACCCTGAGCGCGGGCTGCTGGCGCCGGGCCACTTCATCGACATCGCCGAAGAGACCGGCCTGATCGTGCCGATGGGCGCCTGGGTGCTGCAGCAGGCCGGCCTGGCACTGCGCCGCCTGCAAAACGCCGGCGTGCTGGGGCTGACAATGTCGGTCAATGTCAGCGCCCGCCAGTTCAAGAACCCGCAGCTGGTCCACGAGGTCGCCGAGATGATCGCGCTGGCCGGCTGTGCGCCGCACCAGATCGAGCTGGAGCTGACCGAGAGCGCGGTGATGGAGCAGCCCGACGCGGCCGAAGCGACGATGCGCCGCCTCAAGGCCCTGGGCGTGCGCCTGGCGATGGACGACTTCGGCACCGGCTACTCGTCGCTGGCGGCGCTGAAGCGCTTCCCGGTCGACTGCGTGAAGATCGACCGCTCATTCGTCAACGACATCCCGGCCGACCGCGACGACGCCGCGCTGACGCGGGCGATCATCGCGATGGGTCATTCGCTCGGCCTGCACGTCGTGGCCGAAGGCGTGGAACGCCGCGACCAGCTCGAATTCCTGCGCCACGAAGGCTGCGACGAGTACCAGGGCTACCACTTCGCCAAGCCGATGGCGGAGACGGCGCTGACCGCGCTGCTGACCGAGAAGCCGCGCGCCGCGCTGGCCGTGGTGAGCTGAGGCCGACCGATGAAGCGCGCCGCCCACGCCCGCCGCTGGTCGCTGCGCCGGGCGTGGCCGATCGCGGCGCTGCTGCTGGGCGCGCTGCTGGCCGCACCCGCACCCGCGCGGGCGCAGGCACCGGGCGACGCGACCGGCCGCATCCTGGCGCTCGAGGACATGGGCCGTGCGCGCCCGTTCGAAGCCGCGAAGGCGCTGGAGGCGCTGCTGCCGGCGACGCTGCCGTTCGGCGCACAGCGGCTCGAACTGCTGACGGTGCAGGGCCTGATGCTGGCGGCGGCGGCGCCACCGGCAGCCATGGAACACTCGGCCGCACAGCTTGAGTCCTGGGGTCGCGATGCGCAGGCCGCGAACGCGCCGACCGCCGCCGCCGCCGCGCTGCTGGTGCGCGCCCGGTCGGTCGCGCGCGACGGCAAGCTGCAGCGTGCCGACCAGATGATGCAGGACGCGCTCGCCCGGCTGCCGGCCACGCTGCTGCCGCGCGAGCGCTTCCGCTTCGTGCTCACGCACGGCTACATCAAGGACCACGCCGGCATGCTCGAAGCCGCCGTGCGCCTGAATCACGAGGCGCTGGCGCTGGCCGACGCGCAGAGCGAGCCGTGGCGCCAGTCGGAGGCGCGCAGCGCACTCGGCTACAGCTACTACGGGGCGCGCCAGCTGGAACGTGCGCACACGCTCGGCCTGGAGGCCGCCGCGATCGCCGAGAAGGCCAACGACCCGGTGTCGCTGGGCAAGGCTCACACCGTGGTCGGCATCGCGCTCGACGGCCTGGGCGACCAACCCGGCGAGCGGCGTTCGTTCGAAGCCGCGATCGCGGCCGCGCACCGCGCCGGCGCCAAGGTCGACGAGGCGCGCTACCTGGCGAACCTGGCCGACTTCTTCCTGAAGAACGCCGACTACAAGACCGCGTTGGCGCGCGCCGAGGCCGCGCTGCCGCTGGCGCGTGACCTGAAGGACCCGAGTATCGAGATGGTCGCGCTGGCCAACATCGGCCTGGCGCAGATCGCGCTGCAGCATGTCGAGCTCGGCAAGCGCTACGTGCGCGAGGCGATCGCGATCGACGAGGGCCGCGGCTCGGTGAGCGGCGTCGCGGACACGCTCTCGGAACTCGGCGGCGCCCTCGAGAAGGCCGGCGACCCGGCCGGTGCGGCGGCCGCCTTCCACCAGCACCGCCGCCTGGCGACGACGCTGCTGCGCGACGACCAGCAGAAGGCGATCCTGGCGATGCAGGAGCAGTACGACGCCGAGCATCGCGACCGTGCGCTCGCGCTCCTCAACCGCGAGGGCGAGATCAAGGCCGAGCAGCTGCGCCGGCGCGACCTGCAGCAGCGCCTGTGGTGGCTGCTGGCGGTGGCCTTCGTGCTGTCGTTCGCGGTCGTCGCGCTGCTGTACCGGCGCGTGCGCCAGACGAACCGGCTGCTGTCCAGCAGCAACGAGATGCTGAAGGTGCAGAGCGAGCGCGACCCGCTCACCGGCCTGGCGAACCGGCGCCACTTCCAGACCGTGATGCGCCAGCTCGCCGACGACGGCAAGCTCAGCGGCACGGTGTACCTGATCGACATCGACCACTTCAAGCACGTCAACGACCGCCACGGCCACGGCACCGGCGACGCGGTGCTGGTCGAGGTCGCGCGCCGGCTGCGCGAGACCCTGCGCGAGCAGGATTTGATCGTGCGCTGGGGCGGCGAGGAGTTTCTCGTCGTCGTGCAGTCGCTCAGCGCCGAGCAGGTCGACGCGCTCGCCCAGCGCATGCTCGGCGCGCTCGACCGCTCGCCGGTCGCCTGCGGGGCGCAGCGCGTCGCGGTCACGGCATCGATCGGCTTCGCCACGTTCCCGATCGGGCCGGTGCCGCTGCGCGTGTCGTGGGAACGCGCGATCAACCTGGTCGACACCGCGATGTACCTGGCCAAGGCGCACGGCCGCAACCGCGCCTACGGCGTGCGCTTGCTGCATGCGCGCGACGAGGCCACGCTCGAGGAGATCACACGCTCGCTCGAATCGGCCTGGCGCGACGGGCAGGTCGCGCTCACGCTGCTGCAAGGGCGCGCGGCGCTGGCGGTGGCGGCATGAACATCGGCCCGCGCCTGCGTCTCGGCCTGGCCGCACTGGCGCTGCACACACTCGCAGTGGCCGCGCCGCCGCATGCCGCGTACCGCCCGAGCGCGTTCGCGGAGCGGATCGACGCGCTCGCCAACGACGGCTACGAGCGCCCGGCACAGGCGGTCACGGCCCTGAAACTGCTGCAACGCGAGGGCCCGATCACGCCGGACGAACGGCGCCCCCTGCTGCAGGCCATCGGCAGCGTCGAGGCGCAGGCCGGCAATGCCGCGCAGGCCGGCGCCGTCGCCGAGCAGCTGCTCGCGCTGGTGCCGGACGATGCCAGCGGCCGCGCACTGGCGTCGTCGAACCTGGTGCGCGCGGTGCTGGCCGAGAACGCCGGGCAGCTCGACGTCGCCGCGGCGCTCGCGCAGTCGGCGCTGCCGGCGTTCCAGGCCGGCTGCCCGGGTGCAGCCGCCGGCACCGGCGCGAGCCTGGACTGCGACTACCGTCCGGCCTGGCGCGCGCTGCAGATCCTGGAGAGCCGGGCGCAAAGCCAGGGCCTGTCGGTCACCGCGACAGCGCACGCGCAGGCCGCGCTGGTGCTGGCCGAGTGGGCCGGCGACGCGCGCCGGCGCGCCCTGAACCTGAGCGCGCTCGCGGGGTACGCGGCCGGCCGTGGCGAGCGTGAGCCGACACAGCGCCTGCTCGTGCAGGCGCGGCGACTCGCGATGCAGATCGACGACCCGATCGCGCAGGCGCGCGTCGCCAACACCGAGGCCGGCCTGGCCGATGCGCAGGGCGATCGGCCGGGCGCGCTGCGCTTCTACAACGAGGCGCTGGCGCTGGCGGTGCTGGCGCAGGCGCCGCGGCTGCAGGCCGTGCTGCTGACCAACCTCAGCGACGCCTACATCCGCCGTGGCCGCCCGGCCGACGCGCTGCGCGCCGCCGACCGGGCGCTGGCGATCGTGCGCCAGCACGGCGACCGGGTCATCGAGCGCGTGCTGATCAACAATGCCGGCATCGCGAAGATCGGCCTGGGCCGGGTCGCCGAAGGCAAGCAGGACCTGGCGCGACTGCTCGAGCTCAGGCAGCAAAGCGGCGAGACCGGGCGCCAGGCCACGACCCTGCTCGAATTCGGCGAGGCGCTGGCCGCCGCCGGCGACGCCCGCGGCGCGCTCGAGCTCTACCACCGTGAGCGCGCGTTGAGCGCCGAGCTGATGCGCGCGAACCGCAGCATCGCGCTGAAGGAGCTGCAATCGCGCAACGACGCCGATGCGCGCGAGCGCGACATCCAGATGCTGGCGCGCGACAACGCGCTGAAGACCGAGGCCCTGTCGAATCGCGACCTGCAGCAGCGCATCTGGTGGCTGCTGGCCGCGGTGATGCTGCTCGCGATCGGGCTGGTCGCGATCCTGTACCGGCGCGTGCGCGAGACGCACCAGCGCCTCGCGGCCAGCCACCTGCAGCTGCAGGCGCAGAGCGAGCGCGATCCGCTGACGAATCTGGCGAACCGCCGCCACTTCCAGGCGGTGATGACGCAGCTGTGCCGCAGCGGCGGCTTCGAAGGCGCGCTGCTGCTGGTCGACATCGATCACTTCAAGAGAGTCAACGACGTGCACGGCCACGCCGCCGGCGACCAGGTGCTGGTTGAGATCGCGCGGCGCCTGAACGAGGCGGTGCGCAGCGACGACCTGGTGGTGCGCTGGGGCGGCGAGGAATTCCTGATCCTGGCGCCACGCGCCGGGCCCGAGCAGGCCGAACAAATGGCCACGCGCGTGCTGCGCATCATCGGCCAGGCGCCGATCGCGGTCGACGCCCAGGCGCTGCACATCACCGCGTCGATCGGCTACGCGCGCTTGCCGCTGCCGCCCTACGGTGTCGAGGTGCCGTGGGAGCAGGCGATCAACCTCGCCGACATGGCGCTGTACACCGCGAAGAACCAGGGCCGCAACCGCGCCGTCGGCATCGCGTCGTCGACCGCCAACACGCCCGAGGCGCTGCGCGAGATCGAGGGCGACTTCGACCGCGCCTGGCACCAGGGCCGCGTCACGCTGCTGCAGACACCGGGGCCGGAGCTGCGCGACAACGTGCGCGCGGCGTGAGTGGCGCACCCGGCGACGGGGTACCGCCGCCACCCGCCGGGCGGGTCGGGCCTTGCTTGGGGCGGCCCGGCGCCGCGGCCCGTGGCGCACCCGGCGACGGGGTATCGCCGCCACCCGCCGGGCGGGTCGGGCCTTGCTTGGGGCGGCCCGGCGCGGCGGCCCGTGGACGGTGCCACCGCCCCACGTCGCGCTAACGCGCCGGCGCCTCCGCCGCTGCCTTGCTCGCCCGCGCCGCCGCCGCCGCGCGCAGCGCCTTCAGCTTCTCGCGCGGATCCTCCTTCGCGGTCACCTCGTCGAGCCTCATCTCGGCGATGAAGCGGCTCGGCACGCCGGCGACGATCTCGCGCCCGCGCTTGCGCCGCTTCAACGTGCTGACGCCCAGCGTGCTGCGCGCGCGCGTGATGCCGACGTACATCAGGCGGCGCTCTTCCTCGAGGCGCCCGGCGGTCATGGCGTCGCCTTCGCTGCCGCCGCTCACGAAAGGCAGCAGCCCTTCGTTGACGCCGGCGAGCACGACATGCGGCCACTCCAGACCCTTCGCGGCATGCAGGGTGGACAAGGTCACGACGTTCTGTTCGTCGCCGCGCTCGGCCAGGCTGATGATCACCGAGATCGTCTGCGCGACCTCGAGCACGCTTTTCTTCTCGCTCTCGATCCGCCCTTCGCCAAGCGACGCGCCGCCGTCGTTTTCGAGCTCCCCACCGCAGCGCTTCGCGATCCAGTCGACGAAGTCGAGCACGTTGCTCCAGCGCGCGGCGGCGAGCTTCTCGCTGGCTTCGCCATCGTGCAGGTGCTGCTCGTAGGCGATGTCTTTCAGCCAGCCCGTCAGCAGCGCCTTCGCGTCCTCGGCGCCGGTGGTCTGGCGCGCGCGGTACTCGAGGTCGTTCATGTAGCGGCCGAACTCGTGCAGCGAGCCAAGCGCGCGGCCGTTCAGCACCGAGCCGAGGCTGTCGGCGAACAGCGCCTCGTACAGGCTCGTCTTCCAGCGGCTCGCGAACTCGCCGAGACTGGCCAGCGTCTGGTGGCCGATGCCGCGTTTCGGCGTCGTCACCGCGCGCAGGAACGCGGGATCGTCGTCGTTGTTGACGATCAGGCGCAGCCAGGCGCACAGGTCCTTGATCTCGGCGCGGTCGAAGAAGCTCTGGCCGCCCGAGACCTTGTACGGGATGCCGGCCTTGCGCAGCGCCTTCTCGAACACGCGCGCCTGGTGGTTCGCGCGGTACAGCACCGCGAAGTCCTTGAACTCGACCGCCGCGCCGCCGCCCGGCGACGCCGCCGAGGCATCGGCCGCGTTGCCGGCGTGCAGCGCCCGGACCCTTGCAACGACGCGCTCGGCCTCGTGCTCCTCGTTGTCGCACTCGATCACGCGCACCGGCTCGCCGTCGCCGAACGCGCTCCACAGCTTCTTCTCGAACAGCTTCGGGTTGTTGCCGATCACCATGTTCGCGGCACGCAGGATGTTGCCGGTCGAGCGGTAGTTCTGCTCGAGCGCGATGAGCTTCAGCGTCGGGTAGTCCTGCGGCAGGCGCTTCAGGTTCTCGATCGTCGCGCCGCGCCAGCCGTAGATGCTCTGGTCGTCGTCGCCGACCGCGGTGAACAGTGCGCGTCGTCTCTCGTCCGGGTGATCGGCCAGCGACTTCAGCATCTCGTACTGGATCGCGTTGGTGTCCTGGTACTCGTCGACGAGCAGGTAGCGCAAGGTGTCCTGCCACTTGGCGCGAACCTCGGCGTCGCGCTGCAGCAGCCGGTGCGGCAGCCCGATCAGGTCGTCGAAGTCGACCGCCTGGTAGGCGGCGAGGCGCTCCTCGTAGCGTTGCATCACACGCTGCGCGACGCGCTCGTCGTCGTTCGTGGGCACTACGGTCGCGCTGCTCAGCCCCTGGTTCTTCCAGCCGCTGATCGCCCACTGCCAGCGCCGCGCGAGCGCGTTGTCGGTGCTCGCGCCGGCCTCTTTCAGAATGCCTAGCACGTCGTCGCTGTCGAGGATGCTGAACTGCTGCTTCAGCCCGACGCGCTCGAACTCGCTGCGCAGGATGCGCACGCCCAGCGAGTGGAAGGTGCTGACGACGAGACTTTTCGCGGCGCGCGGGCCGACCAGCGCCCTGGCGCGCTCGCGCATCTCCTGCGCGGCCTTGTTCGTGAACGTGATCGCCGCGATCTGGCTCGGCGCGTAGCCGGCCTGCAGCAGTCGCGCGATCTTGTGCGTGATGACGCGCGTCTTGCCCGAGCCGGCGCCGGCGAGCACGAGACACGGGCCGCTCAGGTGGTGCACCGCCTCGAGTTGCGCGGGGTTCAGGGGATCGGGAGCGGAGGACACGAGGGCGGATCGACGCGAAGGGCGCCATCATAGCGACGCCGACGACCCGGCCCGCGCTTGCGATACTCGGCCCCCATGCAAGCGATCCTCGCCGTCACGCTGCCGTTCTTCGCGCTGGTGCTGCTCGGCTACCTCGCGGCGCAGCGCGAGGTGCTGCCCGAGGACGCGATTCCCGGCCTGAACGTCTACGTGCTGTTCTTCGCGCTGCCCTGCATGCTGTTCCGCTTCGGTTCCAGCCAGCCGTTCGCGCGCCTGATCGACGTGCGGCTGCTCGCGATCTACACCGTCTGCGCGCTGGCGATGGTCGCCGTGACGATCGCGCTGACCTGGCAGCGCGGCGGCCGGCCGGGTGTCGATCTGAAGGACGCCTCGTTCGGCGCGCTGGTCGCGGCGTTCCCGAACGCCGGCTTCATGGGCGTGCCGCTGCTGGTGGCGCTGCTCGGCGACAACGCCGCCGGCCCGGTGATCGGCGCGATCCTGGTCGACCTGATCCTGACCAGCACCTTGTGCCTGGCGCTGGCGCAGGCGAGCACGCACCGCGCCGGCAGCGCCGACGGGCGCGGCATGTTCGCCGCGGCGCTGCTGTCGCTGCGCGGCGCGCTGACGAACCCGCTGCCGTGGGCGATCGTGATCGGTGCGCTGTTCGCGGCGGTCGACCGCAAGCTGCCGGGGCCGATCGCGCAGATCGTGCGCATGCTGGGCGACTCGGCCACGCCGGTGGCACTCTTCACGATCGGCTCGGTGCTGTCGCGCGCCGGCCGGCACGCGCACTCGCGCACGCCGGTGGGTCGCTACCTGCCGGTGGCGCTGCTGAAACTGGTGCTGCACCCGGCACTGGTGTTCGGCCTGGGCACGGCCGCGATCGCGCTCGGCGCGCAGGTGCCGCGCTTCGGGCTGATGGTGCTGACCTTGGTCGCGGCGCTGCCGGGCGCGAGCAACGTTTCGGTGCTGGCCGAGCGCTACGGCGCCGACAACGGCCGCGTCACGCGGATCATCATGGCCTCGACCGTGCTGGCGTTCGCGAGCTTCTCGGCGCTCGCGTGGGCCTTCGGCGTCGGCCGCGCGGCGGCCTGACGAGCGCGCGGCGATCGGGGTCTCGGGTTTGCGCGGCTTGCGCGCATCGACGCGTCCAGCTACTCTGTATACAGAATTCAGCATCCACCGATGACCGCCCAGCTCGTCAAACTGCAGGCCGCCCCCGACCTCGTCGACCAGGTCTACCGCGCGCTGCTCGACGCGATCAGCGACGGCGCGCTCGCGCCCGGCGCGCGCGTCACGCAGGAAGACCTGGCCGAGCGCCTCGCGGTGTCGCGCCAGCCGGTGCTGCAGGCGCTGCGCCTGTTGAAGAAGGACGGCCTGCTGCTCGACGCGCCCGGTCGCGGCCTGCTGGTCGCCCCGCTCGACGCCGAATGGATCGGCCGCGTCTACGAAGTCCGCGGCGCGCTCGACGCGCTCGCCGCGCGCCTGGCCGCCGGCCGGCGCGCGGTCATCGACCCGCGCCTCGTCGAGCAGGGCCGGCGCGCTGCGCGGGGCCGCGACATCAAGGCGATGATCGAGGCCGACATCGCGTTCCACAACGCGATCTACGCCGCCTCCGGCAACCCGCTGATCGGGCAGAGCGCGCAGCTGCACTGGGTGCATCTGCGCCGCGTGATGGGCGCGGTGCTGCAATCGTCGCCGCAGCGCGGCACGATCTGGGACGAGCACGCGCGAATAGCCTCCGCCATCGCCGCCGGCGATGCGAAGCGCGCGACCGCGCTGGTCGAACACCATGGCCGCCAGGCGAGCGAGAACCTGCGCGCCCGGCTGTCCGATGTCCTGAAGCCCTCGATGAAAGGCCACTCCCCATGAAACTCACCGCAGCCCAGCACGAACAGTTCGAGCGCGACGGCTACCTGTTTTTTCCCGGCCTGTTCAGCGCCGACGAGACCCGCACGCTGACCGCCGAAGTGCCGCAGATCTACAGTCGGCGCGAACCCTTCAACGTGCGCGAGAAGGGCAAGGATGCGGTGCGGACGAACTTCGCCGCGCACCTGTACAGCGCGCCGTTCGCGAAGCTTGCGCGGCATCCGCGCATGGTCGAGCCGGTGCAGGAGCTGCTCGGCGAGGCGCTCTACATGCACCAGTTCAAGATCAACGGCAAGATGGCCTTCGAGGGCGACGTCTGGCAGTGGCACCAGGACTACGGCACCTGGCTCAACGACGACGCGATGCCGACCGAGCGCGCGATGAACGTCGCGATCTTCCTCGACGACGTGACCGACTTCAACGGCCCGCTGATGTTCATCCCCGGCAGCCACCGCAAGGGCGTGGTCGACGCGAAGCACGACCTGACGACCACCAGCTACCCGCTCTGGACCGTGGACAACGATCTCATCGCGCAGCTCGTCGAGCGCGCCGGCGGCAAGGGCGGCTTCGATGCCGAAGGCCGCTTCGTGCCGGGCGGCATCGTCGCGCCGAAGGGGCCGGCCGGTTCGATGATCCTGTTCCACAGCTGCCTCGTGCACGCGTCGGGCTCGAACCTGTCGCCGTACAACCGGGTCAGCGTCTACCTGAGCCTGTGCGCGGTCAGCAACCACATCCGCCGCTTCAAGCGACCCGAGTTCATCGCGCACCGCGACTTCACGCCGATCGAGTGCCTGCCCGACGATTGCCTGCTGAAGCCCTGCCCGGTCGCGCTGCCGTGGAAGGACGGCGTGCCGGCGAGCGCGCTGCAGACCTCGCCCGACGCGATGAAGCTCGCGGCCTGAGCGCGCCCGCAGCATGAGCCTCTACTCTCAGCTTCAACGCCGCGCCGCCGAGGGACGGCCGATCCGCATCGGCCTGATCGGCGCCGGCAAGTTCGGCTCGATGTACCTGGCGCAGGTGCCGCGCACGCCCGGCGTACACCTGTTCGGCATCGCCGACCTGTCGCCCGACGCGGCACGCGCGAACCTCGCGCGCGTCGGCTGGAGCGACGAGCGAACCCGCGCGGCCAGTCTGGCCGATGCGGTCAAGACCGGCGCGACCCACCTCGGCGACGACTGGCGCGCGCTGGTCGCCGACCCGGCGATCGACGTGATCGTCGAGTGCACCGGCAACCCCACCGCCGCGGTCGAGCACTGCCTGGCCGCGTTTGCGCACGCCAAGCACGTCGTCAACGTCACGGTCGAGGCCGATGCATTCTGCGGGCCGCTGCTGGCGCGGCGCGCGGCCGAGGCCGGCGTGATCTACTCGCTCGCGTTCGGCGACCAGCCGGCTTTGATCTGCGACCTGGTCGACTGGGCCCGCACCTGCGGTTTCCCGGTCGTCGCGGCGGGACGCGGTCACAAGTGGCTGCCGCACTTCAGCGAGTCGACGCCGGAGACGGTCTGGGGCTACTACGGTCTGACGCCGGAACAGGCCACGCGCGGCGGGCTGAACCCGAAGATGTTCAACAGCTTCCTCGACGGCTCCAAGCCGTCGATCGAATCGACCGCCGTCGCCAACGCGACCGGGCTGACGGTGCCGAGCAACGGCCTGCTGTACCCGCCGGCCAGCGTCGAGGACATTCCGTTCGTCACCCGCCCGATCAGCGAAGGCGGCGTGCTCGAGCGCAAGGGCATGGTCGAGGTGATCTCGTCGCTTGAGGCGAACGGCCGGCAGATCCCGTACGACATCCGCATGGGCGTGTGGGTCACGGTCGAGGGCGAGACAGAGTACATCCGCAACTGCTTCGAGGAATACAACGCCCACACCGACCCGAGCGGCCGCTACTTCACGCTTTACAAGCGCTGGCACCTGATCGGGCTGGAGGTCGGCGTGTCGGTCGCGAGCGTCGCGCTGCGCGGCGAGGCGACCGGGGTGGCCGAGTGCTGGAACGCCGATGTGGTCGCGACCGCGAAGCGCGACCTGAAACCCGGCGAACTGCTCGATGGCGAAGGCGGCTACACGGTCTGGGGCAAGTTGCTGCCGGCCGACACCTCGGTGCGCATCGGCGGGCTGCCGCTGGGCCTGGCGCACAACGTCAAGGTCACGCGGCCGGTGAAGAAAGGGCAGAGCCTGTCGTGGGCCGACGTCGCGATCGACACGACGACCTCGGCCTACCGCGTGCGCCGCGAGATGGAAACGCTGTTCGGCGCGCCGCAGCTGAAGACCGCGTGACCATCGCGTGACCGACCTGCTGATCCGCAACGCGCTCGTGCTCGACGGCTCGGGCGCCGCGCCGGTGCACGCCGATGTCGCGATGCGCGACGGCCGCATCGCGGCGGTCGGCTCGCGGCTCGGTCTCGCCGCTGCGCAGGTCGTCGACGCCGATGGCCTCGCGCTGATGCCCGGCATCGTCGACAGTCACACTCACTTCGACGCGCAGATCACCTGGGACCCGACCCTGCGCCCATCGCCCGCGCTGGGCGTGACGACCGCGGTGATCGGCAACTGCGGCTTCACGATCGCGCCGTGCCGGCCAGCCGACCGCGAGCTGACGATGCGCAACCTGACGCAGGTCGAAGGCATGTCGCTCGATGCGCTGCGCCAAGGCATCGCCTGGGGCTTCGAGAGCTTCCCCGAGTACCTGGCGCAGTTGCGCCGGCGCGGCAGCGCGATCAACGTCGCCGCCTACATCGGTCATTCGTCGCTGCGGACCTACGTGATGGGTGCGGATGCGGCGAAGCGCGCGGCGACCAGCGGCGAGATCGCGCAGATGCAATCGATCGTGCGCGACGCGATGCGCGCCGGCGCGGTCGGCTTTGCCAGCAGCACCAGCCCGGCGCACAACGGCGAGGGCGGGCTGCCGATGCCGTCGCGCCTGGCCGACGATGCCGAGATGGCGGCGCTGGTCGACGCGATGGGCGAGGCCGGCCGCGGCGTTTACATGCTGACCAAGGGTGGGCACACGCCGATTCCGTTCCTCGAATCGCTGGCCGCGCGCAGCGGCCGGCCGGTGATGATCGCGGCGCTGCTGCACAACGCAACGAACCCGCACGCGGTGTTCGACGACCTGGCCGCGATTGCCGCGGCCTGCGCGCGCGGCCACCGGCTGCTCGGCCAGGTCTCGTGCTGCCCGCTGACGATGGACTTCACGCTCGCGTCGCCGTACCCGGTCGAAGGCCTGAAGAGCTGGCAGCCCGCGCTCGGCCTCGCCGGCGACGCGCTGATCGCGGTGCTCGCCGACCCGGCGTTCCGCGCGTCGGTGCGCGCCGAGCTCGCCGCGCCGACGACCTTCCGGCTGTTCAACAACGAATGGGACAAGGTCCACATCGTCGAGACCGCGCGCGCCGAGAACGCAGGCCTTGAGCAGCGCACGATCGCCGCGATCGCCGCCGAGCGCGGCCACGACCCGCTGGCCACGATGCTCGACCTCGCGATCGCCGAAGGCCTGGCGACCGTGTTCACCGCGCAGCTGCTGAACAGCGACGAGGCGGCCGTCGGCCGGATGCTGAACCACCCGCACAGCATCGTCAGCCTGAGCGACGCCGGCGCCCACCTGACCTTCTTCAACGACGCCGGCTTCGGCCTGCACCTGCTTGGCCACTGGTCGCGCGAGCTCGGCGCAATGAGTCTGCCCGAAGCGGTGCGCCGGCTCACGTCGCACCCGGCGAGCGTGCTCGGGCTGCAGCAGCGCGGGCTGATCCGCGCAGGCTGGGCCGCCGACCTGCTGCTGTTCGATCCCGCCACGGTCGGCCGCGGCCCGAAGCGCCGTGTGCACGACCTGCCGGCCGGCGCCGCGCGGCTGACCACCGACGCGCTCGGCGTGCACGGCGTCTGGGTCAACGGCCGCCTCGTCGCCGACGCGCGCGGGCTCGTCGCCGACACGCCGCTCGCGGGCCAGCTGCTGACCGAGTTCGACGCCTGACACGCCCGCGCGGAGCCGGCAGAATCGCGCGATGACCGACCTCTCGCTCGCGCGCCACATCGGCGCCATCCTGTCGACCGCCGCCGCCGACGCCGACCCCACCGAAACCGCCGAATGGTGCGAGGCGCTCGACGCGCTGAGCGCGGCGCACGGCCCCGAACGCGCCCGCTTCCTGCTCGACGCGCTGCTCGTGCACGCCCGGCGGCGCGGCCTGAACTGGCTGCCGGCCATGGTCACGCCCTACGTCAACAGCATCGCGCTGGAGGCGCAGCCGCCGTTTCCCGGCGACCTCGCGATGGAGCAGCGTTTGGCCGCGCTGATGCGCTGGAACGCGCTGGCGATGGTGATGCGCGCGAACCGGGTCGAGACCGGCGGCTCGGCCGAGCTCGGCGGCCACATCGCCAGCTACGCTTCGGCGGCCGACCTGTTCGAGGTCGGCTTCAATCACTTCTTCCGTGCCCGCGACGATGCCGCGGGCCAGCTCGGCGACCTGGTGTTCTTCCAGCCGCATTCGGCGCCGGGGGTCTACGCGCGCGCCTTTCTTGAAGGGCGGCTCACGGCCGACGACCTCGCGCACTACCGCCAGGAGCTGACCGCGCCGTCGCGCGGCGCGCGCGGGCTGAGCTCGTACCCGCACCCGCAGCTGATGCCCGACTTCTGGCAGTTCCCGACCGGCTCGATGGGCATCGGCCCGATCAACGCGATCTACCAGGCGCGCTTCATGCGCTACCTGCAGCACCGCGGCCTGCTGGCCGCTGCGCCCGCGGGCGCGCCGCAGCGCCACAGTTCACCTGAAGACACGACGCCGCAGCGCCGTGTCTGGGGTTTCTTCGGCGACGGCGAGATGGACGAGCCGGAGTCGATCGCCGCGCTCTCGCTGGCGGCACGCGAGCAGCTCGACAACTGCAGCTTCGTGATCAACTGCAACCTGCAGCGCCTGGACGGCCCGGTGCGCGGCAACGGCCGCATCGTCGACGAGCTCGAGTCGCTGTTCGCCGGTGCCGGCTGGCGCGTCATCAAGTGCCTGTGGAGCTCCGACTGGGACGTGCTGTTCGCGCGCGACCACGGCCACGCGCTGATGCGCGCGTTCGCGCACACCGTCGACGGCGAGTTCCAGACGCTGTCGGCGAAGGACGGCGCCTTCAACCGCGAGATGTTCTTCGGCCGCAACCCCGAGCTGCTCGCGCTCGTCGCCGACCTGCGCGACGAAGACATCGACCGGCTGCGTCGCGGTGGCCACGACGCGGTGAAGATCCACGCGGCGTTCGCCGCCGCGGCCGCGCACACCGGGCAGCCGACCGTCGTGCTGGCGAAGACGATGAAGGGCTATGCGATGGGCGACACCGCGCAGGGCCGGATGACCACGCACTCGGCGAAGAAGCTCGACGGCGCGGCGCTGCTCGCGTTCCGCGACCGCTTCGCGTTGCCGATCGACGATGCGGCGACGCAGGAGCTGGCCTTCTACCGCCCGGCCGCCGACAGCGCCGAGCTCAAGTACCTGCGCAGCCGGCGTCGGACGCTGGGCGGTGCGTTGCCGGCGCGGCGCGCCGATTGCGCGGTGCTGCCGGTGCCGCCGCTCGAGACGACGGCCGCGTTCGCGCTCGACGCCGCGGGCAAGGAGATGAGCACGACGATGGCCTTCGTGCGCCTGCTCGGAAACCTGCTTAAGGACGCGACGCTCGGGCCCCGAATCGTGCCGATCGTCGCCGACGAGGCGCGCACCTTCGGCATGGCGGGCCTGTTCCGCCAGGTCGGCATCTATGCGCCGTTCGGCCAGCTCTACCAGCCCGAGGATTCGGGCTCGGTGCTGTCGTACCGCGAGGCCGCGACCGGCCAGATCCTCGAGGAAGGCATCACCGAGGCCGGCGCGATCTCGTCGTGGACCGCCGCCGCGACCGCGTACTCGAACCACGGGCTGGCGATGCTGCCGTTCTACATCTACTACAGCATGTTCGGCTTCCAGAGAGTCGGCGACCTGATCTGGGCCGCGGCCGACCAGCGCGCGCGCGGTTTCCTGATCGGCGCGACCTCGGGGCGCACGACGCTCGGCGGCGAGGGCCTGCAGCACCAGGACGGCAGCAGCCACCTGATCGCCGCGACGGTGCCGAACTGCAAGGCCTACGACCCGGCCTTCGCCGGCGAACTCGCGGTGATCGTCGACCATGGCATGCGCGAGATGCTGGTCGAGCAGCGCGATGTCTTCTACTACGTGACCGCGATGAACGAGAACGTGGCGCAGCCGTCGCTGCCGGCCGACGCGCACGACGGTGTGGTGCGCGGCCTGTATCGGTTCCGGCAGGCCCCGGCGGCATCCGGGCCGCGCGTGCAGTTGCTCGGGTCCGGCGCGATCCTCGGCGAGGTGCTGAAGGCCGCCGATGCGCTCGCCGCCGAGCACGGCGTCGGCGCCGATGTCTGGAGCGTCACGAGCTTCAGCGAACTGGCGCGCGACGGCGTCGCGGCCGAGACCGCGTGGCGCCATGGCGAGGCCGACACGATCGACGCCTACCTGACGCGCCAGCTCGCGCCGACCGACGGCCCCGTCGTGATCGCGACCGACTACGTGCGCGCGGTGCCGGAGCAGATCCGCGCCTTCCTGCCGGCCGGCCGGCGCTGCGTGACCTTGGGCACCGACGGCTTCGGTCGCAGCGACACGCGGGCGGCGCTGCGAAGGCACTTCGAGGTCGACGCGCGGGCGATCGTCGCGGCGGCGCTGCGCGCTTTACGCTAGTGTAGTGTTTGAATCTTGACGGAACTTAACATCGCTACCCGACTCGAATGCCCTACTTCGATTTGAATTGGAGCGAGCAATTGCGAGTAGCCCCGGCGGTTGAGTTGACGGATGAGCAGGAGAGCGAGCTGACGA
>JANXZN010000027.1 GCA_025355545.1 Rhizobacter sp. | reverse complement strand
CGCTCAGGTACGAGCCGGCGAACGCGGCCATCGCCGACAGCACCAGCACGCCTTCGAGGCCGAGGTTGATGCGGCCCGACTTCTCGGTCAGGCATTCGCCGAGGCTGACGAACAGGAACGGCACGCCGACGCGCAGCGCCCCGCCGAGGATCGCCACGAGGAAGGGCAGCAGCACGTCGCTCATAATGTCTGCGCCTCGGTCGCTGCGTACCGCGGCCGGTCCCCCGAGGAGATCTTCGCTTGCTTCGGGCGGCCTGGCGCGGCCCTCATGGCGCGCTCATGTCGGCTTGACCGTGCTGTTCATCGGCACCTCGCGCGGCAGCGCGGAGCGCCGGAAGCGCTCGCCGGCCGCCTTCCAGTCGACACCGCGCAGCGCCTCGCTCGCCAGGACCAGCACGAACGCGATGCCCTGCAGCACCTGCACCGAGGCGTCGGGCAGGCCGAGCCGGCGCTGCAGCAGGCTGCCCGCGGCGCCGAAGCCGCCGAACAGGATCGCGACCGGGACGATCGCGAACGGCGAGTGCCGCGCGATGAACGAAACCAGGATGCCCGCATAGCCGTAGCCCGCGATCAGCGACGCGTTCGCGTTGGTATGCACCGCCGCGACCTCGATCGCGCCGGCCAGGCCCGCGCAGCCGCCGCCCAGGCCGCACGCGAGCAGGATCAGCGCGCTCGCCGGCAGGCCCACGAGCTGCGCGGTACGCGGGTTGCCGCCGACCACGCGCACCGAGAAGCCGCGTGCGGTCAGCGCCAGCCACAGACCCAGCGCGACGCACGCGACGACGCCGATCACGAAGCCCCAGTGCACGTCGGAGCCGAGAACGCCACCGATGCGGATCGCCTCGTCGAGCGTGCGCGTCGAGGGCTTGTTCAGGGTCGCGGGGTCGCGCATCGGGCCTTCGACCAGTTGCTTGAAGATCGCGATCGCCGTGTAGGCGAGCAGCAGGCTCGAGATCGTCTCGTTGACGCCGCGGTACTGGCGCAGCGCGCCGGCCAGCGCGATCCACGCGGCGCCGACCGCGAAGCCTGCCAGGCACAGCAGCGCGCTGCCGATCAGGTTGCCGGGCAGCGGCAGCGCGTATGGCAGTGCGGCCGCGGCCAGGCCGCCGAGCACCAGCGCGCCCTCGCCGCCGATGATGATCAGCCCGGCGCGTGCCGGCTGCGCGACGCACAGCGCCGTGAGCATCAGCGGAGCGGCACGCGTCAGCGTGTTCTGCCACGAGAACCAGTCGCCGAACGCGCCCTCGAACAGCAGCAGCCAGGTCTGGACCGGGCTCGCGCCGCCGAGCCAGACGAACAACCCGAACAACAGCAGCGCGCCGATCAGCGCAGCGATCGGCAGCAGGGCATCGACGGCGTTCTTGTGCATCGCCGCGCGCCCCCGATCAGACGGAGCCGACCACGCCTTCGACCAGGTAGTTCATCTTCTCGAGCTCGGGGTCGGCCTGTTTCAGCGGCTTGCCGGCCGGGATCACGACGGTGCCGGCGTTGCTCTTCAGCCCGCCGACGAAGATGTCGAAGCTGCCCGCGATCATCCTCGTCTTGATGCCGTCGGTCATCGTCGTCGCGGGGTCCGGCACCATCGCGCCGTACGGCGACATTTTCACGTAGCCCTCCTTCAGGCCGCCGCGCAGGAAGTTCGGGTGCGGCTTCGCCGCAAGCGCCGCGTCGATGATGATCTTGTACGCGGTGGTCCAGTTCCATTCGGCGCCGGTCAGGTAGGCGCCAGGCGCGAGCTTGGCCTGGCTGACGTGGTAGCCGCACACCATCTTGCCGCGCTTCGCGGCGGTCTCGACGATCACCTTCGGGCTGTCGACGTGCATCGTGAATACGTCCACTCCCTGGTCGGCCAGGCTGTTCGTCGCCTCGGCCTCCTTCACCGGCATCGACCACTCGCCGGTGAAGATCACCGTCGTCGTGATCTTCGGATCGACCGAGCGGGCGCCCAGCGTGAACGCGTTGATGTTGCGCAGCACCTGCGGGATCGGCTTGGCAGCGACGAAGCCGATCTTCTTGCTCTTGCTCATGTGCCCCGCGATCACGCCGTTCAGGTACTGGCACTCGTCGATGTAGCCGTAGAAGCTGCCGATGTTCTTCGGGTGCTTGCCCTCGGTCCACAGGCCGCCGCAGTGCGAGAAACGCACGTCGGTTTCCTTCGCGGCGAGCGCCACCATATAGGGATCGAAGTAGCCGAACGAGGTCGGGAACAGCAGCTTCGCGCCGTCCTGCCTGATCATGCCGGTCATCGTCTTGGTGACGGCGGCGGTCTCGGGCACGTTCTCTTCCTCGACGACCTTGATGCCGGGCAGCTTCTTCATCTCGGCCGCGGCCGCGGCCTGCGCCTGGTTGTAGCCGAAGTCGTCGCGCGGGCCGACGTAGATCACGCCTATCGTCAATCCCTTCAGCGGCGCCTGGGCCGCGGCCTGGCGCAGCGCCCAGGGCGAGATCGAGGCGAGGGACAGCGCCGACAACTGCGCCAGGCTGCGGCGGCGGGAGGCATCGAGGGGATTGGTCATGAGGGTTCTCCGCGTGGAGTGGACCCGCGTGGCACTGTGGTGCACGCATCGGTATACCATTTGGAATGCAGCAAGAGCCGTGCCTGCAGACCGCGGCGGCCGGGGCCGCGCGAAGAGTCAGCGCGCGAGCCTGGCACGCGCCTCATGCAAGGTGTGCAGCGTGATCTTGCGCACCTCGACCTTGCTCTGGTCGATGTGCGACTTGAGCAGCAGCTGCGCCTGATCGGCCTTGCGCTGGATCACCGCGCGCAGGATCTTCGCGTGCTCCACATACGTGGCCTCGATGCGGTCCAGCCGCGTGAAGTCGAGGTGCCGGATGATGCGAATCCGCTCGGTCACGTCCCAGTGCACGCGCGCCATCTCGGGGTTGCCGGCGGCGCGCACCAGCGTGGCGTGGAACTCCTCGTCGTTCGCACCGACTTGTCGCGCATCGGTCAGCCGGCCGGCGGCCGGCACCAGCCAGATCTCCTTCAGGGCCTCGAGCCCGGGCCGCTCCCCGGTGCGCGCACACAGGCGCTGCACGCTGGCCAGCTCGAGCACGATGCGCAGGTCGTAGAGGTGCTCGAGCTTGTCGAAGTCGATCGGCCGGACGAACCAGCCGAGCTTGGGTTCGACATCGAGGAAGCCCTCGTTGCGCAGGCGGAACAGCGCCTCGCGCACCGGCGTGCGGCTGACGCCGAGGCGGTTGCCGAGCTCGACCTCCGAGAAGCGGTCGCCGGCGACGAGCTGGAAGTCGTTGATTTCGGCCTTCAGCGTCGCGTATACCTGTTCGGCCAGGTTCGTGCGGGCGGGGAGGCGCAAGGCGGGAGGGGCGGCGATCATGTTCCGCGATCTTAGCGATGCGGCCAGCTCCGCGTCAGCCGTCTATCAGGCTGACGTGCGCGGCCACCACGCGCCAGCCCTGCGCGAAGCGCACCCAGGTCTGGCTCTGCCGGCCGATGCGCGCACTGCCGTCGCGGCGGAACTCGGTCATCGCGGTGCCGACGTCGCGGCCGAAGGTCGTCAGCACGGTCTTCAACAAGCGCCGCGCCAGCCCGGTGGCCGGCCGCGCCGCGCGGAACGCGCGGATCGCGTCGATGCCGACGAGGTTCTCGCCCGCGCCGTAGCGCACCGTCTGCGGCGCGTGCCAGAACAGCACGTCGAGCACGTCGAGCCGGTTGTTGACGAGCGCGTCCTCGTAGCGGGCGAACACCGCCTGCAGCTCGGCGAGCACCTCGGGCAGGTTGATCTCGGGTGCCGTCACAGTGCCGCCACCGGCGCGGCCGCGACGCCGAGCATCTGCAGCCGGTGCGCGACGCGCAGCACCAGGTCTTCGCGCCACGGTGCCGCGATCACCTGGACTCCGATCGGCAGCGAGGCGTGCACGCCCCACACCGGCACGGCGCACACCGGCAGGCCGATGCACGAGATCGGCTGGGTCAGCAGCCCCAGGCTCGGCCGCGCCGGCAGGCGCCGGCCGCCGATCTCGAGCCATTCGGTGCCGATCGTGGGCGCCACCACCGGGGTGGCCGGTGCGAGCAGCACGTCGACCTCGCCGAACAGCTCGGCCGCGCGCAGCGCGAACCAGCGCCGCAGGCGCTGTGCCTGCTGCACCCAGGCGGCCGGCAGCAACGCGCCGGCGAGGAAACGGTCGCGCGACAGCGGCTCGAATTCGGCCGCACGCGCGCGCAGGTCGGGCAAGTGCAGCGCCGCGCCCTCGGCATTGCTGATGATGAAGGCCGCGGCGCGGGCGCGTGCGACCTCGGGCAGCTCGACCGCGCGCGCCACGTCCAGGGCCTGCGCAACGCGCGCGACCGCCGCGCGCGCCTCGGGCCCGGCGTTGTCGACGAAATAGCCGCCGAGCGTGGCGATGCGCAAGCCATCCACGCCGCGCGCGAGCGTGTCGGCCGTTGGTTCGAGCGGCCGCGTGACGCAGCCCGGGTCGCGACCATCGAAGCCCTGCAGCGCGTCGTAGACCAGCGCCAGGTCGCGCGCGCTGCGCGCGAACGGGCCGAGGTGATCCAGGCTCGCGACGAACGGGTAGCTGCCGTGGCGCGGCAGCCGGCCGTAGGTCGGCTTCAGGCCGAACACGCCGCACAGCGAGGCGGGCACCCGGATCGAGCCGTTGGTGTCGGAGCCCAGCGTGATCGGCACCTGGGCGGCGGCGATCGCTGCGGCCGAGCCGCCCGACGAACCGCCGGCGATGCGCGTCAGGTCGTGCGGGTTGTGGCACGCGCCTGCGTGGCTGTTCTCGGTCGTGAAGCCGTAGGCGTACTCGTCCATGTTGAGCGCGCCGACCAGCACCGCGCCGGCCGCCTGCAGGCGCGCGACCAGCAGCGCGTCCTGCGTCGCCGCCGGCCGGCCGCGCTCGATCTTCGAGCCGGCGAGCGTGGTCAGGCCGGCGACGTCGAACAGGTTCTTGACCGCGAACGGCACGCCCAGCAAGGGCAGCGCCCGCACGGTCGCGTCGCCGGCCGCGAGCCGCGCGTCGAGGGCTGCGGCGGCCTGCAGCGCACGCTGCGCGGTCAGGTCGGTGAAGGCGTTGACGCGCGCATCGGTCGCGCCGATGCGCGCCAGGCTGGCCTGGACCAGCGCGCCGGCGCCGAGCGCGCCGCGGCGCACCGCGGCGGCCATCTCGGTGGCCTCGCCCCGCAGCAGCTCGCCGGCGGTCATGCGCGCGCCGGGCCGGCAGGCGCGATCGGCACGAAGGCTTCGGCCGGATCGTCGGCGATCGCCAGCGGATGCGCGCCGACGAGCTCGGCCATGCCGGCCGCCAACGCGAAGTAGTTCAGCACGCCGGGCCGATGCGCAGGGCTCAGCGGCAGCTGCAAGGCGGCGGCTGCCGCGTCCACATAGGCTTCGATCTGCGCAGGGGTCATCGAGCGGCGGGCCTTTCACGTCGTCAGCGCCGCACCTCGCGCTGGAAGATTTCCAGGCTGAGTTTCTTGGCCGCCACGAAGCCCGGCTCGGACAAGGTGGCGACGGTGCGCGGACGCGCGCCACCATACAGCAAGATTTCGGCCACGCGGGTCGGCCGCTTGGTCAGCAGCAGCACCTGGTCGGCCAGGTAGACCGCCTCCTCGAGGTCGTGCGAGACCAGCAGCATCGTCGTGCCGGTGCGCATGAACACCTCCTGCAGCTTCTCGCGGATGAACAGGGTCATCTCGAAATCGAGCGCCGAGAACGGCTCGTCGAGAAACAGCACCTCCGGCTCGGGCGCGAGCGCGCGCATGATCGACGCGGTCTGCTGCTGCCCGCCCGACAGCTCGTAGGGGTAGCGCTTCAGGTCGAACTTGACGTCGAAACTGGCGACCAGCTCGGCCATGCGCCGGTCGACCTCGGCCTTGCTGCGGCCTTCGAGCACCAGCGGGTAGGGGATGTTGGCTAGCGTGCGCATCCACGGGAACATCGCCTCGCGGTAGTTCTGGAACACGTAGCCGATCTTCGTGTCGCGCAAGTTCTTGCCGTCGAACAGGATCTGCCCCGAGTCGATCGGGATCAGGCCCGCGATCATGTTGATCAAGGTCGACTTGCCGCAGCCGTTCGGCCCGAAGACCGAGACGATTCGGTGCTTCGGGATGTCGAGGTCGAAGTTCTCGTACTGCGGC
>JANXZN010000014.1 GCA_025355545.1 Rhizobacter sp. | reverse complement strand
CCTTGAACGGGTTCTTGCCCTTCACGCTGCTGTAGAGCAACTCGTCACGGCCCTGGTCCATGCCGATGAAGATGATGCGGTTCTCGGGCCCGTCGATGACCTTCACGTTCGGCGTGTTGCGCAGCCGCGGCGTGTCGGCCGGCGGCGGGTCGAGCACGAAGTCGAGTTCGCCCGAGATCAGCGCGGCCACGCGCGTCGCGTTGCTCTTGACCGGCGTGTAGATCACGTCCTGCACGTTGCCCTCGAACTTGCCCCACCAGTTCGGGTTGCGCTTGTAGACGGTCTTCACGTCGGGCTGGCGCGAGACCAGCAGGTACGGGCCGGTGCCGTTGGCGTTCAGCGCGGCATAGCTCTGCTCGCCGGCGTTGAAGTCCTGCGGGCTGGTGACCTTGTTCTTCTCGCACCACGCCTTGCTCATGATGAAGATCGCGTTCGCGTGCTGCAGGAAGATCGGGTCGACATCCTTCAGGTTGAACTCGACCGTCAGGTCGTCGATCTTCTTCGGCTCGCCGATCGCGTTCGCATACGCCTTGATGTCCGAACTCTTCTCCTGCGCGCGTTTCACCGAGAACACCACGTCGTCGGCGGTGAGGGGCGTGCCGTCGTGGAACTTGACGTTCGCTCGCAGCTTCACCCGCCATTGGAGCGGGCCGTTCTGCTGCCACGAGACAGCGAGCATCGGCACTATGCCGAGTTCCTTGTCGCGCCCGGTCAGGGTCTCGTAGACCTGGCCGTTCAGCGAGTTGGTGAGCGATTCGTTGCGCGAATCGGGGTCCATCGTCTGCAGGTCGCCCTGCGAGGCCCAGCGCAGCGTCTGCGCCTGCGCGCTCGCGCCGATCAGCCCGAGCGCCAGCGCTGCGGCCGCCAGCGCCCCTGTGGAAGCTCGTTTCATTTCGTGCTGCTCCGGCAAGTGTGAAAGACCGGCAGTTTAGGCCCGGCACGGCGCGCGCCAGGGGCAGGGAAAACCTGCCTGCGCGGGGTGGCATGAGCAAGTTCCAGGCCGGCCCGCGAGCGCACCGGGCAGGAAAAAGCCGCTGGCGCGCAGCGGCTGTCGGGTCGGGCTTGCGCCGGCTCAGCGCCAGCGAGCCTGCGGCACGGTCGCGAGCTCGCCCGGCAGGGTCGCGAAGTAGGCGGCGAGCGTCTTCGCCTCGGCCGGCGAGAACGGCCGCGCCATGCCCATCATGATGGCGTTGTTGCGGCCCACGAGGGCGTTCTTGTCGGTCTGGTATTCGCGCAGCGCGATGTACAGGTAGTCGCCGTGCTGACCGGCGAGCTTGGGGTAGCTGGGGTCGATCGGGGTGCTGAAGTTGGCGCCGTGGCAGGACGCGCAGTTGCCCTTCTTCAGCAGCTCGGCCACATCCGCCGGCACCGCGCCGGCGAGCGCAGCCGGCACCGGATCGGCCTTGGCCTCGGTGGAGTAGAACGCGGCCAGGTCGGCCATGTCCTGGTCGCTCAGCGACGCGGCGATGCCGCGCATCGTCGGGTGCTTGCGGTCGCCCTTCTTGTACTGGTTCAGCGCCGAGATGATGTACTTCGCGTTCTGGCCGGCGATCTTCGGCACGCGGTAGACCTCGGGGAAGCTCGCCTTGTAGTCGGGGATGCCGTGGCAGCCGATGCACATCGCCGCCTTCTTCTCGCCGGCCTTCGCATCTTGCGCCGAAGCGCTCAGCGACAGGCCCATCGCGCCCAGCAGGGCAAGCAGAGCGATCATCGAACGGACGGGGTTTTTCATGGTTCCGGAAGGCGGTGTTTTCGGTTCAACGGATGATTATAGGGGCCCCCTTATACTGATCCGACCCCTCCGAACCACTGCTCTGCGGCCCCGCGCCCGACCCTCCGCCATGAAGTTCCAAGGCTCCGAAAACTACGTCGCCACGCCCGACCTGATGCTGGCGGTGAACGCCGCGGCCACGCTGAAGCGGCCGCTGCTCGTAAAGGGCGAACCCGGCACCGGCAAGACGATGCTCGCCGAGGAGGTGGCGCTGGCGCTGAACATGCCGCTGCTGCAATGGCACATCAAGAGCACGACCAAGGCGCAGCAGGGCCTGTACGAGTACGACGCGGTGAGCCGGCTGCGCGACAGCCAGTTGGGCGACGCGAAGGTCAAGGACATCCACAACTACATCGTCAAGGGCGTGCTGTGGCAGGCCTTCACGGCCGACAAGCCGGTGGTGCTGCTGATCGACGAGATCGACAAGGCCGACATCGAATTTCCGAACGACCTGCTGCGCGAGATCGACCGCATGGAGTTCTATGTGTACGAGACGCGCGAGCTCGTCAAGGCCGTGCACCGGCCGCTGGTGTTCATCACGTCGAACAACGAGAAGGAACTGCCCGACGCGTTCCTGCGCCGCTGCTTCTTCCACTACATCAAGTTCCCGGATGCCGAGACGATGCAGCGCATCGTCGGGGTGCACTTTCCGAACCTGAAGAAAGAGTTGCTGTCGGCGGCGCTGAAGAACTTCTACGACGTGCGCAACCTGCCGGGTCTGAAGAAGAAGCCATCGACCAGCGAACTGCTCGACTGGCTCAAGCTGCTGCTCGCCGAAGACATCCCGCTCGGGGTGCTGCAGAGCAAGGACGACAAGGTCGCGGTGCCGCCGCTGGTCGGCGCGCTGCTGAAGAACGAGCAGGACGTCTCGCTGTTCGAGAAGCTCGTGTTCATGCAGCGCAACAACCGATGAGCTGGCCGGCGCCGATTGAGTTCAGTGGCGCGCACTGCGCGCTGAAGCCGCTCGCGCCCGACCACCACGACGGCCTTGTCGAAGCCGCGCGCGACGGCGAGCTCTGGAAGCTCTGGTACACCGCGATCCCCAGCCCCGAGGGCATGGCGGCCGAGATCGCGCGCCGCCTCGACCTGCAGGCCAAGGGTTCGATGCTGCCGTTCACGAGCTTCGACGCGCAAGGCCGCGTCGCCGGCATGACGACCTGCATGAACATCGACGCGGCCCACAAGCGCGTCGAGATCGGATCCACCTGGACCGCCGCGCGCATGCAGCGCGGCCCGTTCAACACCGAATGCAAGCTGCTGCTGCTCGGCCATGCCTTCGAGGCGCTGGGCTGCATCGCGGTCGAGTTTCGCACCCACTTCTTCAACCAGCAGAGCCGCCGCGCGATCGAGCGCCTGGGCGCAAAGCTGGACGGCGTCCTGCGCAACCACCAGCGCGCCGGCAACGGCAGCCTGCGCGACACCTGCGTCTACAGCATCGTGCCAAGCGAATGGCCTGCGGTGAAGGCGCACCTGCGCTGGCAGCTCGACAAACCCCGTTGACCACCGGACGACCGACCGCATGGCGAAAAGCAGCAAGAAACTCCTGGGCGTCGAGGAGCTCTGGAAATTTGAACGCGTCGGCGGCCTGTCGCTCGCGCCCGATGGTGCGCAGGCCGTCTGCTCGGTCAGCAACTACTCGATGGACGAGAACAAGTCCAGCGCCAGCCTGTGGCTGCTGTCGACCTTCGGCGGCGCGGCGCGGCGCCTGACGAGCTGCGGCGAGAAGGACGGCCAGCCGGCGTGGTCGCCGAGCGGCGAGCAGATCGCCTTCGTCGCCAAGCGCCAGCAGGAAGGCAAGAAGGACGACGCGTCGCAGCTCTACCTGATCGCCCCGGACGGTGGCGAGGCGCGGCGCGTCACCGAATTCGCGCCCGGCGTCGGCGCGTTCAAGTGGTTCCCCGATGGCAAGCGCATCGCGTTCGTCGCCTGGATCTGGCCGGAGCTGAAGGGCGGCAAGGCGCAGGCGAAGCGCCTGAAGGAATTCAAGGAACGCAAGGCCACCGGCTACGTCACCAGCGAGGCGCAGTACCGCTTCTGGGACGACAACCTGCCGATGGGCCGGGTGCCGCACCTGCACGTGCTCGAGCTCGCGAGCGGGCGCATCACCGACCTGTTCGAGGGCACGGCCTACGAGATTCCGCGCGCCGACCCGAACGCCGACTTCTTCGACATCTCGCCCGACGGCCGGCACATCGTGTTCGCCTACGACCCGCAGCCCGAGAAGCGCATCGAGAACCGCAAGACGCTGGTCGAGCTGCACCTGGGCTCGAGCAAATTCGCGGCGCTGACGAACGACCCCGACTGGGATTTCGACGCACCACGCCACAGCCCCGACGGCGGCCACATCGCGATGACCGCGGCGCACACCGGCAAGAAGCACACCAGCCCCACCCACGCCGCGCTGCTCAAGCGCGGCGGGCGCTGGCAGCTGCTCAGCGACGCCTGGGACCACTCGGTCGACAGCGCACTGCGCTGGTCGGCCGACGCCGGCGCGCTCTACTTCACGGCCCAGGACCGCGGCCGCTGCCACCTCTACCGCTACGCGATCGCGAGCCGGACCGCGAGCATCGCGGCGGCCGGCGGCTGGGTTCAGGGCTTCGACGTCGCAGCCGATGTCGTCGTCAGCAGCGCCGATTCGCTGATGCACCCGGCGCGCGTGCACGCGGCGCGCGACGGCCAGGCGCCGCTGCGCCTGGAGACGTTCAACGACGCGCTGCTCGGCTCGCTGCGCCTGGGCAGCTGCGAAGAGGTCGTCGTCAAGGGCGCGCTCGGCGAGCCGCTGCAGGTCTGGCTGACCTACCCGCCGGGCTTCGACCGCAAGAAGAAGCACGCGCTGCTGCACAACATCCACGGCGGCCCGCACGCCGCGGCCGGCGACACCTTCCACTACCGCTGGAACGCGCACGCGTTCGCGGCCCAGGGCTATGTCGTCGCCTGCGTCAACTACCACGGCTCGAGCGGCTTCGGCGAGGCGTTCCTGGACAGCATCACGCACCGCTGGGGCGAGCTCGAGCTGCAGGACGTGGAGGCCGGCACCGACTGGTTGCTCAAGCAGCCCTGGGCCGATCGCCAGCGCGTGTTCGCCAGCGGCGGCAGCTACGGCGGCTTCATGGTCGCGTGGATGAACGGCCACGTGAAGCCGGGCCGCTACAAGGCCTACATCTGCCACGCCGGCTGCTTCGACTGGCAGGCGATGTTCAGCGACGACGCCTACACCTGGCACGCCAAGGAACTCGGCGCCTGGTACTGGGACGATCCGGCCAAGGTGCGCTCGCAAAGCCCGAGCAGCTTCGTCGCCGCGATGCACACGCCGACGCTGGTGATCCACGGCGCCCTCGACTACCGCGTGCCCGACCAGCAGGGCCTGGCCTACTACAACACGCTGAAGGCCAAGGGCGTGGACGCGCGGCTGCTGTGGTTCCCGGACGAGAACCACTGGGTGCTCAAGCCGCGCAACTCCAGGCTCTGGTACGGCGAGTTCTTCGACTGGCTGCGACGCCACGATCCGGCGGCGGCCGGAGCTGCCGCCAGGCCGAAACGCGCGCCGCGGCGTTGAGCGTCAGATCGGCACGAACTCCGAATCGAACGCACTGCCGGCCGACGCGACCCGGTCACGCCCGCGCTGCTTGGCCTGGTACAGGGCCGCATCGGCGCGCACCAGCAGCGACGATGCGTCCTCGCGCACACCGCCCCATTCGGCGATGCCGATGCTGACCGACAGCGCCATCGCTGCATCGCCGTGCGCCAGCGGCGCGGCCGCGATCGCCTGACGCAGGCGCTCGGCCACCGGCAGCGCGTCGGCCAGCGCCAGGCCCGGCAGCAGCACGATGAACTCCTCGCCGCCGAAGCGCGCGAGACGGTCGACCTCGCGCATGTGGCTGCGCAGCAGCGCCGACAGATGCTTCAGCGCCATGTCGCCGACGGCATGGCCGAAACGATCGTTGATGCGCTTGAAGTGGTCGGCATCGAGCATCAGCACGCAGAACGCCTCGCCGCTGCGCCGGCTGCGCTGCAGCTGCGCGGCCAGCGCCTCCTCGAGCGCGCGCCGGTTCAGCAGGCCGGTCAGGCCGTCGTGGCTCGACAGGCGCTGCAGGTCGGTCACGAGCCGGATGATCACCAGCGCCATCAGCATCGCGTGGAACGACAGCGACAACACGACGTAGGCGAACGACGAGGCCACGTTCAGGCCGCTGTCGACCGTCATCTCGGCGCCGACCGCGCCCGGCGCCAGCAGCGCGCGCAGGCCACGCCCGGCGAACGCGGCGGCGGCCAGCCACAGCGGCAGCGGCAGCACCCGGGGCCAGCGCAGCCGCAGCGCGTCGCGCGCGTAGCGGTGCAGATCGCGCGCCATCGCCAGCGCCAGCACGGCCTGCGCCAGCGAGTTGACGCCGACCCGGACGGCGCCGCCCGCCGGCTCCAGCCCGATCCACGAGGCGAGCAGCACCGCGCCCAGCGCCAGCAGATGGCCGGCATGCGTCGGCGCCCGCCCGATGAACAGCCAGATGCCGCGCTGCAGCGTCATCAGGCCGAGCACGGCGCTGATGTTGCCGACTGCACGCAGCCACTCGGCGTGGTGCGGGTCGCGCGCCTGCATCGCCGCGTCCAGGAACACGAACGACAGCGCACTGGCGCCCGCATAGGCTGCCCAATGGACCGCCGCGCGCTGGGTGTCGCCGAGCACCCAGCCGCCGATCAGCCACAGCACCGCCGGCACGGCCTGCATCAGGCCGGCCATCACGAACGCGACGTCGGTGGGGGTCAGGCTGGACAGCATCCCGGGGTGAATGTCATGCGACTCGCGCCGAGTATGCCCGTGCCGTCACAATAGACGCGTCGCCGCCGTTTGCCGCCCGAGCCGCCCGCCATGCTGATCAATTTCTTCTTCACCCTGCGCGCCGCCAAGCTGAAGGTCTCGGTCAAGGAGTACCTGATGCTGCTCGAGGCGATCCAGGCCGGCGTGATCGACAACACCGTCGACGAGTTTTACTACCTCGCGCGCACCTCGCTGGTGAAGGACGAGGCCAACTTCGACAAGTTCGACCGCGCCTTCGCCGCCTACTTCAAGGGCGTCGAGATGCTGACCGACTTCACGCAGGAGGTGCCACTCGACTGGCTGCAAAAGAAGCTCGAGCTCGAGCTCAGCGCCGAAGAGAAGGCCGCG
>JANXZN010000083.1 GCA_025355545.1 Rhizobacter sp. | reverse complement strand
CCCGCGGCGCGGGGTGGGGACCGCGCCCTCGGCCATGGCGTGCGCACAATCCGGTGGTCGGCCAAACCACCATCGAAGGAGACACGCCATGAACGACCTCTTCTCATTGGAGGGCCGCGTCGCCCTCGTCACCGGCGGCTCGCGCGGCATCGGCCGCATGATCGCCGCGGGCTTTCTCGCGCAGGGCGCGAAGGTCTACATCTCGTCGCGCAAGGCGGCCGACTGCGACGCCACCGCGAAGGCCTTGTCGGCGCAGGGCGAGTGCATCTCGCTACCGGCCGATGTGTCGACGCTGGAAGGAATCGATGCACTCGCCGCCGCCTATGGCGCGCGCGAGGCCACACTGGACATCCTGGTCAACAACGCCGGCGCGGCCTGGGGCGAGACCTTCGACACCTTCCCCGAAAAGGGCTGGGACAAGGTCGTCGACCTGAACCTGAAGTCGCCGTTCTTCCTGACCCAGGCGCTGATCGCACCGCTGCGCGCGGCCGCGAAAAAGCAGCCGGCCAAGGTCATCAACATCGCGTCGATCGACGGCATCTCGGTGAATCCGCAGGAGACCTACTCGTACGCCGCCAGCAAGGCCGGGCTGATCCAGCTGACGCGGCGCATGGCGTTGCGGCTGGCGCAGGACAACATCGTCGTCAGCGCAATTGCGCCGGGCGCCTTCGCCTCCGAGATGAACCGGGTCGCGCGCGACCATGCCGAAGAGACCGCCAAGCGCATTCCGGCCGGCCGCATCGGCCGCGACGAAGACATGGCCGGCGGCGCGATCTACCTGGCCTCGCGCGCCGGCGACTACGTGATGGGCTCGACCCTGGTGATCGATGGCGGCGTGACCCACGCCCGAGGCTGAGCCGGGCGCGCTGGGGGGTGCGGCCAATGTGTTCATGGCCGGACTACCTGTTGATTTTCGTCCGCTTGTGAACTATTCTTCCGGCATGAACGCCGTCCTTCAACCGAGCGCCGCGCCGGTCGACCTGGGCTCCCCGGCCGCCGCCCAGGCGGCGCTGCGCACCTTCTGGCGCATCGCCGACGCCTGGCGGCTCGATGCGGCCGAGCAGGCCACGCTGCTCGGCGTCGGCCGCACGACCCTGTACCAGTGGAAGCAGGGCAAGGTCGGTGCCGCGCTCGACCGCCATGTGCTGGAGCGCCTGTCGTACCTGTTCGGCATCTACGCGGCGTTGCAGATTCTGCTGCCGGTGGCACAGCAGGCCGATCCCTGGGTGCGCCAACCGAACGCCGCGCCGTTGTTCGGCGGTCGATCCGCGCTTGAGCGCATGCTCGGCGGGCAGGTGGCCGATCTCTACGTCGTGCGTCACTACCTCGACGCGCAGCGCGGCGGCAAGGCCTGATGGCGGTTGCGCCGGGCAGCGTTCCCGTCCGCGCCACCGAATGGCGCCGGAGCTACCGGTTGATCCCGTCACGCTACCCGACGGTCGGCCTGTACGACCGTGTCGCCGATCCGGCCGATCTCGACGCGGTGTTCGCGATCGAGGCACTGACCAACCCGCGCATCCGCGACGACATCGGCCAGCTGCAGCTGGTGCCGCCGGCCGAGCGCCTCAGCGGCGCCGGCAGCACCATGGTGATGGCCGCGTTCACGCACCTGAATCCGGAAGGCTCGCGCTTCTCCGACGGCAGCTACGGCGTCTACTACGCTGCGCAGACGCTGGAAACGGCGATCGCCGAGGTCGGCCATCACCGCGCCGTGTTTCTTGCGCGCACCAACGAGCCCGCGATCGACGTCGACCTGCGCGCGATCACCGCGACGATCCAGGCCGAGTTGCACGAACTGCGAGGCCTGGGCCATCGCGGCGCGGCGCTGTTCGATCCGGACGACTACGGCGTGCCGCAGGCGCTGGGCCGGCAGCTGCGCGACGCCGGCAGCTGGGGCGTGCAATTCGCCAGCGTGCGCGACCACGGCGGCCTGTGCGTCGGCGTGTTCCGGCCCCGAGCGGTCCGCAACGCCCGTTCCACTGCGCACCTCGCGCTGCACTGGGACGGCCAGCGCATCACGCACTGGTACGAAAAGCGCGCCCCGCATCAAATGGAGCCCATCGGGCGATGATTGCGTCGCCCGATCCGCCGAGGGGATGCGGGCCGGCAAGGTCCACGAAGTGGGCCTCTTCGTGGACCATGGAGCGGCCCTGCGCTCGGCCCGCCGGGCTGAGCCTCAGTCGGGCACCGGCACGTCCATCGTCAACAGGACCTGCGCGTAGGCCTTCGCGAGGTTGTCGGTGTGCAGCGAGGCCATGCCGCCGCCGCCGAGCACGCCGTGCAGCACGAAGTTGATCGCGTTCAGCCCCGGCAGGTCGAAGCGCTCGACGCGGCTGGGTGCGCGGTGCGCGAAATGCGCGCCGACCCGCTCGGGCGTGAGCCAGGCCGAGAGCAGCGGCAGGTCGGCAGCGGCGCGCGCGATGACGCCGATGTTGGCCTGGTTGCCCTTGTCGCCGGAGCGGCCGTGCGCGAGCGCGATCAACGCCACCCGCTGGCGCGACGCGCCGATCGCGCGGCTCTCGTGCTGCAGCGCCGGGCCGAGCGCGTCGGCATCGAAGCCGCCGGCCGTCGGGATCGCCACCGCCACCCGCTCGTCGCCGACATCGAGCTCGACCCGCAGCGACGACTTCGGCCACAGGAACGAGAACAGCCGCACCACCGGCGTCGGGCTCGGCCGGCCGCCGACCAGGCCGAGCGTGCCCGGCGCCATCGAGGTCGCGGCCGGCGCGAACTCGCGCGCGAAGAGTTCGAGGCTGTCCCTGGCCTGCGCCTTCGCGCTGATCTTCAGCACGACCTCGCGCGCGCCGCTGCGGCCGCTGGCCCCGAACATCTCCTCGCCGCCCAGCACCTCGATGCGCGTTTCGGTAAACGGCGCCAGGCCGCGCGCCGCCAGCATGCGTTGCATCCGGTTCAGCAGCGCGCTGCCGGTGCGCCGCGCCTTCTGGACGGCGGCCTCACCGGCGATCGTCAGGAAGCCGGTGTTGCGGTAGCCGTCGGCGAAGGTCGCGCTGACCTTGTAGCTCGCGGTCGGCGCGCGGCCGGTCGCGCCCGACACGCGCACGCGATCCACGCCGTCCTGCGTCATGCGCACCTGCGTGAAATCGCAGCTCACGTCGGGCACGAGGTAGGCCCGCGGGTCGCCGATCTCGTAGAGCAGCTGTTCGCCGACCGTCGCCGGTGTGACGAGGCCGCCGGTGCCGGGCGCCTTCGTGATCGAGAAGCTGCCGTCGGCCTCGGCCTCGACGATGGGGAAGCCGATGTTCTCCCAGTCCGGCACCTGCTCCCAGTCGGTGAACAGGCCGCCGGTGCATTGCGCGCCGCATTCGATCAGGTGGCCGGCGAGCGTGCCTTGCGCGAGCCGGTCGTAGGCATCGGCGCGCCAGCCGAACTCGTGCATCAGCACGCCCAGGGTCACCGCCGAGTCGACGCAGCGCCCGGTGATGACCACGTCGCAACCGGCATCGAGTGCGCGCGCGATCGGCAGCGCGCCGAGGTAGGCGTTGACGCTCGCGACGCGCTGCGGGAACGGCTCGGCGCTGAACATCTCGGTGACGGCGGCGTCGCGGAACTCGGCGGCGCGCGCCACCAGGTCGTCGCCCAGCACCACGCCGATCTTCAGCGCAATGCCCATCTCCGACGCGAGCGCGCGCAGCGCGTCGCGGCAGGCGAGCGGGTTCACGCCGCCGGCGTTGGCGACGACCCGGATGCGCTGCGCCTGCAGCTGCGGCAGCGCCTCGCGCATCATGATCTGCACGAAGTCGACCGCGTAGCCGGCGCGCGCGTCTTTCGCGCGCTGCGCCGCGAGGATCGACATCGTGACCTCGGCGAGGTAGTCGAACACCAGGTAGTCGAGCTGGCCGCCGGCGAGCAGCTGCGGCACCGCCAGCGCGGTGTCGCCCCAAAAGCCCGAAGCGCCGCCGATGCGCACCGCCGCGCGCTGCCGCGACGCCCCCGAAATTGCATTCATCGTCGTCTCCGCTGGTTCCGATCGAAACACATTGTGCGCAGGCGCCGGTGCGTGCCGCTCAGGGTATTCGGCAGCGCCAGCAAGGGACTTGCGCGCGCCACATAATCGTTCGGCACACCGCACCGGGAGGCAGCTCGATGGCCAGTCTGAATGTGAACGGAACCCAGCGCGAGTTCCAGGCCGAGGCCGACACGCCGCTGCTGTGGGTGTTGCGCGAGCAGCTCGGGCTGACCGGCACCAAATACGGCTGCGGCATCGCGCAATGCGGCGCCTGCACGGTGCACATCGACGGCGTGGCGACGCGCGCGTGCGTGCGTCCGGCCTCGACGGTGGCGGCGAGCGCGAAGATCGTCACGATCGAAGGCCTGGCCCCGAACGCCTCGCACCCGGTCCAGAAGGCCTGGGCCGCGCTCGACGTGCCACAGTGCGGCTTCTGCCAGGCCGGCATGATCATGGCGGCGGCCGCACTGCTGAAAGACAAGCCCCGACCGACCGATGCCGACATCGATGCCGCGATGACCAACATCTGCCGCTGCGGCACCTACAACCGCGTGCGCGCGGCGATCAAACAGGCCGCCGGCGGCGGCGCTGCGGCCTGACCGGAGCAAGCGATGAAGACCTCCACCGCTGCCAAATCAGGCCTGTCGCGCCGCCACTTCATCGGCAGCTCGGCGCTCGCTGCCGGCGGCCTTGTCGTCGGCTTCCATGTGCCGTTCGCGAACCGCGCGCTGGCGCAATCGAGCGCTGCACCGGCGTCCGAAGTCAACGCCTGGGTCGTCATCAAGCCCGACGAGACGGTCGTGATCCGCGTCTCGCGGTCCGAGATGGGGCAGGGCACCTTGACCGGCCTGGCGCAGCTCGTCGCCGAAGAGCTGGACTGCGACTGGTCCAAGGTCACGACCGAGTACCCGACGCCGGCGACCAACCTCGCGCGCAACCGCGTCTGGGGCAACTTCTCGACCGGCGGCAGCCGCGGCGTGCGCGAGTCGAACGAGTACGTGCGCAAGGGCGGCGCCGCGGCGCGGCTGATGCTGGTGCAGGCGGCGGCGAACGACTGGAAGGTGCCGGCCGCCGAATGCAGCACCGCCGCCGGCGTGATCACGCACAAGCCGTCGGGTCGCACGACGAGTTACGGCAAGGTCGCCGGCGCTCCGGCCAGGCTGGCGCCGCCGACCGCGGTCACGTTGAAGGACCCGAAGGACTGGAAGATCGCCGGCAAGCCGGTCAAGCGGCTGGACACTGCCCCCAAGCTCGACGGCTCGCAGGTCTTCGGCATGGACCTGAAGCTGCCCGGCATGCTGAACGCTGCGGTCAGGGACTGCCCGGTGTTCGGCGGCAGGGTCAAGAGCTTCAATGCCGCGGCGATCGCGGGCCGGCCCGGCGTCAGGAAGGTCGTGGCGGTCGGCGACAGCGCCGTCGCCGTGATCGCCGACACCTGGTGGCGCGCCAAGACCGCACTCGACGCGCTGACTATCGAATGGGACGAAGGCCCGAACGCCAAGGTCTCGAGCGCGACGATCAGCGCATTCCTGAAGGAAGGGCTGGACGCACCGCAGGCCATCGTCGGCAACGAGTCGGGCGACGCGAAGGCGGCGATCGCGGCCGCGCCGCGCAAGCTCGAGGCGGTCTACTCGTATCCGTACCAGAACCACGCCTGCATGGAGGTGATGAACGCGACCGTGCTGTACACGCCCGAGCGTTGCGAGGTCTGGTGCCCGACCCAGAACGGCGAGGCGGCGCTCGCCGCCGCGGCCGAAGCAGCCGGCCTGCCGCCCGACAAGTGCGAGGTCTACAAGCTCAACCTCGGCGGCGGCTTCGGCCGGCGCGGCGCGCACGACTGGGTCACGCAGGCGGTGCTGATCGCCAGGCAGATGCCGGGCACGCCGATCAAGATGATCTGGTCGCGCGAGGAAGACATGGCGCACGGCAAGTACCACCCGATCACGCAATGCAGGATGAGCGCCGGCCTCGATGCGCAGGGCAACGTCACCGGTCTGCACATGCGCATCTCGGGTCAGTCGATCGTCGCCGGGTTGATGCCGCAGAACCTGCAGAACGGCCGCGATCCGGTGGTGTTCCAGGGCCTGAACCCGAGCGGGGCCGAAGGCCGGTTCGGCTACAAGGTGCCGGCGCTGCTGATCGACCACGCGATGCGCAATCCGCACGTGCCGCCGGGCTTCTGGCGTGGCGTGAATCTGAACCACAACGCGATCTACGTCGAGAGCTTCATCGACGAGATCGCGTCCGCGACGAAGCAGGATCCGCTCGCGCTGCGCCGCAAGCTGCTGGTCGATTCGCCCAAGCACCTTGCGGTGCTGAACGCGGTCGCCGAGCGCGCCGGGTGGGGCCAACCGGCACCGGACGTCGGCGGGCAGAAGGTGTTCCGCGGCCTGGCGCAGACGATGGGCTTCGGCAGCTATGTGGCCGCCTGCGCCGAGGTCTCGGTCAGCGACGCCGGCGAGCTGCGCATCCACCGCATCGTCGCCGCGACCGACCCGGGCCACGCGGTCAACCCGCAGCAGATCGCCGCGCAGGTCGAGGGCTCGTTCGCCTACGGGCTGTCGGCCGCGCTGTACGGTGGCTGCACGGTAAAAGACGGCCGCATCGAACAGAGCAACTTCAGCGACTACCCGGTGCTGCAGATGTCGCAGATGCCCAAGGTCGAGGCGATCCTGATGCCCTCGGGCGGCTTCTGGGGCGGTGTCGGCGAACCGACGATCGCGGTCGCGGCGCCGGCGGTGCTGAACGCGATCTTCGCCGCGACCGGCAAGCGCATCCGCGACCTGCCGCTGAAGAACCAGAGCCTGAAGCGGGCCTGAGCAGCCGACCCGATGCCGATGCACGCCGTGGCTGCCATGATCGCCGCCGTCTCGATGGCCGCCACCGGCGCGCAGGCCGCCGTCGACGCGCTCGATCGGCCGCTGACCGACGCCCCCGGCGACGCGGCGCGCGGTCGCGCGATCGTCGTCAACCGCCAGCTCGGGCTGTGCCTGCTGTGCCACAGCGGCCCGTTCCCCGAAGAGCGTTTCCAGGGCACCCTCGCGCCCGACCTCACCGGCACCGGCGCGCGCTGGAGCGAGGGCCAGTTGCGGCTGCGCCTGGTTGACAGCCGGCGCCTGAACCCGCAGACCGTCATGCCGGCGTACTACCGCAGCGAGGGCCTGGTGCGCGTCGGTGCGGCGTGGCAGGGCAAGACGGTGCTGGCCGCGCAGCAGGTCGAAGACGTGGTCGCGTTCCTGCGCACGCTGCGATGAACCGCCGGCTCGATTTCCACGCTTGGCGACGCCGCCGCTTGCTCACCGCGACGGCGGGCATCGCGGGCGCGATGTGGCTGCGCAGCGCGCCGGCCGCGCAGGCCGATCTCGCGGCCGCGATCGCGGCCTTCGCCGCCGGCGCCCCGGTGCGCGCCGGCCGCGTCGTGCTCGACATCGCGCCGCTGGTCGAGAACGGCAACGTCGTGCCGATCAAGGTGGAGGTGCAGAGCCCGATGAGCGAAGCCGACCACGTCAAGGCCATCGCGGTGTTCAACGAACGCAACCCGCAGCGCGATGTCGCGGTCTTCCACCTCGGCCCGCGCGCCGGCCGCGCCACGGTGGCGACGCGCATCCGCCTGGCGAACTCGCAGCAGCTGGTCGCGGTCGCGCAGATGAACGACGGCTCGTGCTGGACCCACACCGTCGACGTGATCGTCACGCTCGCGGCCTGCGTGGAGCCCTGAGTTGGCACGCGCGCTGATCACTTGCCCCAAGACCGCGCAGCGCGGCGAGATCATCGAGATCCGCACACTGATCGCGCACCCGATGGAGACCGGCTACCGGCCCGGCCCCGACGGCGCGATCCTGCCGCGCAACCTGATCCGGCGCCTGAGCTGCCGCTACTTCGACGGGAAAGAGGATGTCGAGATCTTCAGCGCCGAGCTGTTCCCGGCGGTCGCGGCGAACCCGTTCATCTCGTTCTTCACGATCGCGACCGCCAGTGGCACCTTGCGCTTCAGCTGGAGCGGCGACAACGGCTTCACGCAGACCGAAAGCGTGGCCTTGACCGTCACATGAAAGCCGCGGCCTGCGCGCTTGCTGCGCTGCTGTGGCTCGCGTCGGCCGTGGGCGCGGCACCTGATGTTGACGCGCGCCGCTCCGGCTTCGACGACATGACGCCAGCGCTGCAGGCGATGCAGCGCGACGATGCGCAGAACCCGGCGATGCTGTGGGTCGCCGACGGTGCCGCGTTGTGGCAGCGCGCCGAGGGAGCGAACCAGCCGAGCTGCGCGTCCTGCCACGGCGACGCCAGCGTGGCGATGCGGGGTATCGCGGCGCGCTACCCGGCCTTCGACGCGGCCTCGCGGCGGCCGATCACGCTGGGCCAGCGCATCAACGCCTGCCGCGTCGGGCACCAGCACGCCGCCCCGTTCGCAGCGGAGAGCGACGCGCTGCTCGGGCTCGAGAGCTTTGTCGCGATGCAGTCGCGCGGCCTGCCCATCGCGCCGCCCGCCGATGCGCGCCTGCAGCCGTATCGCGCGCGTGGCGAGCAGTTGTTCAAGCGCCGCATCGGCCAGCTCGATCTTTCGTGCGCCCAATGCCACGACGAGCGCGCCGGCCGGCGCCTGGGAGGCGCGACGATCCCGCAGGCGCACCCGACCGGTTACCCGATCTACCGGCTCGAATGGCAGGGCCTGGCGTCGCTGCAGCGGCGCCTGCGCAGCTGCATCGGCGGCGTGCGCGCCGAGCCGTATGCGTTCGACGCGCCGGAACTGGTCGAGCTCGAGCTCTACCTCGCGCAACGCGCCGCCGGAATGCGCGTCGACGCGCCCGGCGTGCGGCCCTGAGCGCGCGGCGCTCCGCGCTCCGCGCTCGGCGTGCGCTATCGTCGCCGCCCATGAGTCGTTCCCACGTCCTTTCCGACCGGCCGCACCTGTGGGCCTTCATCGCCGGCTGCATCGCCGTGACCATCGGCGTGCTGATGCATCTGCCGATGTTCTGGATGGGCCGCGACAACGGCTTTCACCTCGCCGACATGGCGATGGACGCTGCGATGGTCTGGGGCATGGGCCTGATCGTCGTCGGCATCGCGGTCGCGGGCTACGGCCTGCTGCCGCGCCAGCCGTCGGCGCACGCGGTGGCCGCGCAGCACCTCACGGTGTCGGCGCCCGAGGACGCGCCGCTGACGCGCGCCCACTGGCGCCTGATGCTGGTGCTGACGGTCGCGCTCGTGATCGACGTGATGAAGCCGGCGAGCCTGGGCTTCGTCGTGCCCGGCATGAAGGTCGAGTACGGCGTGTCGAAGGCGATGGTCGCGTGGCTGCCGTTCGCCGCCCTGTGCGGCAGCGTCGTCGGCTCGGTCGTGTGGGGGCTGCTCGCCGACGTCTATGGGCGCCGTGCGTCGATCCTGCTGTCGGCTGTGATGTTCGTCGGCACCGCGATCTGCGGCGCGATGCCGTCGTTCTGGTGGAACGTCGGCATGTGCTTCATGATGGGCGCGGCGGCCGGCGGCATGTTGCCGGTGACCTATGCGCTGCTGGCCGAGACGATGCCGTCGAAGCACCGCGGCTGGGTGCTGGTGCTGGTCGGGGGCCTGGGCGCGGTCGGCGGCTACCTCGCGGCGAGCGGCTGCGCGGCGTGGCTGGAGCCGGTCCTGAGCTGGCGCGTGCTGTGGTTCCTGAACCTGCCGACCGGCTTGCTGCTGATCTTCCTGAACGTGTTCATTCCCGAGTCTCCGAAGTTCCTGCTCGCGATGGGCCGCCACGACGAGGCGCGCGACACCTTGCGCGACTTCGGCTGCACGGTGCACGAGGGCGGCGACGTGCCCGTCTCGTCGACGCCGGCGTTCGAGCGCAACGACGATTTCGACATCGCCCACGGCATGGCCGCGCGCACCTGGGCGCTGAGCGTCACCGCGCTGTCGTGGGGCCTGATCAACTTCGGGCTGCTGCTGTGGATGCCCGCGCACCTGGTCGAGAAGGGCTACAGCATGCTGCTGTCGAGCGAGCTGCTCGCGGCCTCGGCGCTGATCGCGATCCCGACCGTGTTCGTCGCGGCGCTGCTGTACAGCCGCTGGAGCAGCAAGGGCGCGCTGCTCGCGGCGATCGCGGTCACCGCCGCGGGCCTGCTCGGGCTGATCCAGCTCGAGCTCGCGACGCCCGGGCAGCTGAGCCCGGTCTGGGCGATCGCGCTGCTGATCATCGGCATCAACGGCATCATCGCGATGATCCTGCCCTACGCGGCCGAGAGCTACCCGCTGGGCATCCGCGGCCGCGCCACCGGCTGGATCGCGGCCTGCACCAAGGGCGGCGGCCTGATCGCGCAGCTGCTGAGCCTGCTCGGGCTGGTGCCGGCGCTGTTCGTCGCGGCGCTGCTGATCCTGGTGCCGGTGGCGCTGTCGCTGGGGCTGGTCTGGCGCTACTGCACCGAGACACGCGGGCGCGATCTGCGTGATCTGGAGAATGCGCCGATCCTAGGCCAACCGTACTAGTGTAATGATGCAATCTCGATGGAACTTAACCAAACCCCGCCACACCAATGATCTACTACGGACTGGTGTGGAGAACGAGAGTGCGAGTTGCCCCTGAGATTGTGCTGTCGGACG
>JANXZN010000416.1 GCA_025355545.1 Rhizobacter sp. | reverse complement strand
CAGCGTGCGCGTGCGCTCGATGCGGCGGCCGAGGTAGGCGAGCAGGTCGAGCGTGGCCTCGTCGGCCCAGTGCAGATCCTCGAACACGACGCAGCGCGCGTCGCGCACGAGCGAGTCGAGCACGGCGGCGAAGATCTCGATGCGGCCGGCGTCGCGCGCCAGCGCGGCGCGCACGCCGGCGCCGATGTCGGCCGCCATGTCGTGCAGGGGGCCCAGCGGACGCGGCGTGTGCAGCGGATCGCAGGCGCCCCACAGCGGACGGGGTGCAGCGCAGGCGGCCGATTGCGTGAACGCGCGCAGCAGCGAGGTCTTGCCGATGCCGGCCTCGCCGCCGACAAACGCCACCCGACCCGGACCGGCAAGCGCTTGCGTCAGAAGCTGCGCCAGTCGTTGCAGCGCGTCATGTCGTTCGAGCAGCACAGGCATGCGCAGGATTCTGGGCTACTTTGTGCCCGTCGGCTGCGACTTGGCCAGACCTCTGCCAAGCGGTTATTCGCAGGCGTTGCCTATGGCTTGCAAGCTGCCGCTGGCATGACGCGTCACCGAGCGCCGCAGGTAGCGCGCGACGCGGGGTCGCCGGAGTTCGTGGGGCCGCCGTCCTGGCCGAGCGGTTCGCTCATCTCAGGAATCTCAGAACTGCAGGAAGGTCACGCCGGCGCCGATGCTGGTCTGTCGGAAGTTGTAGTCGGTCAGCGACTCGCCGTAGCCGCGGAAGCCCTGCACGAACCAGCGCAGTCCGTTCGGCTGGTCGGGGTAGACCGGATAGGTCCACTCGACCTGCAGGGCGCCGTACTTTACGTCCTTCAAGCTGCTGCGGTACAGCAGCGAGGCGGTCTGCAGGCCGTGCGCCCAGTTGAGCTGGAACTCGGCGCGGCCGCGGTAGGCGACGAGGTCGGGGTTGTTGTCGCTGGCCAGCGGCTCGTTCAGGCGCTGGTTCACGCGCGCCGTCAGCGACCAGTCGCCGCGCTCGAAGCCGGCGCCGAGGTAGACGCGGTTCCAGCTGCGCGACAGCGGGTCCGACTGCCCGTTCGACTGGTGCGCGATGCCGAGCTGCGTGTAGCGCCAGCGCCAGCCGAAGGGCAGCCCGCGCAGGCTCGCCGCGGTCGGGACCACGTAGAGCGCTTCCGGTTGGTAGTCGGTGTTTCCGAAGGGCTTGGAGTCGGCGCCGTTATAGATCTGCCACAGCACCTGCTGCGTGAACCCGACCCACAGGTCGGCACCCGGCAGCAGCAGGCCCTGCGCGAGCTTGGTGCGCAGCGACAGCTGGAACTTGGCCTCGTCGGGGCGGTAGTCGGGCTGCAGCACCGTGGTCTGCGTCGGCGAGGTCGGGGTGCGGTTGATGCGGCTCGTCACGTGCAGCGGCAGCACGTAGTTGGGCTGGTAGCCGACGAAGTTGAAGATGCCGCGCTTGTCGGCCGGCTCCAGCTCCCAATATTTCGACAACAGGCTGCTGCCGGCGCCGGGGTCGGCAGCGTCGGTCGGTGCCGCGTCCGTCGCGGCCAGCCGCGAGCTGGCGGGCGGGCTCGCACCGGCTGGCGCCTGCTGCGCGGTCGCTTCGGTCGGCGCCGGCGCGCGGCCGGCGAGCTTGTCGTAGCAGGCCAGGCGATGGGGTGCGGCGCCGATTGCGGCGCAGTGCTCCAGCGTGGCGCCGGACTGCGCGGCGGCGAGGGCAGGAAGGCAGGCGCTCAGCAGCAGCGCGACGCGCGGCGTCGGCCGCCGGCGGCGACGCGGCCCGGATCGGTCAACAGGCATGGGGGATGTCGAGGAGGGGACGGATGCGCCGATGTCAGGGGCAGGCGTCGCGCGCGCTGCCGCTCGCTTCAGCGCGCCGGCGCGGTGTCGCGCGTCCACCATTCGGGCGTGAACCGCTCCTGCAAAAATCCGATGAAGCTGCTGACCTTCGACGGTACCAGCTTGGGCGACGGGAACACCGCGTGCATCTCCTGCATCGGCAGCGCGAACTCGGTCAGCAGCGGCGTGACCTGCCCGTCGCGCACCGACTCGTGCGCCACGTACCAGGGCAGGATCGCCAGCCCCAGCCCCACGCGCGCGGCCTCGAGCAGCACCGACAGGTTGTTGGTGCGCAATGGCCCGCGCACCGGCACCGATTCGTCGCGACCCGCCACCTCGAGCCCGGCGCTGCCACTGAAATGCCAGCGCTCGTCGCCCTGCACGCTGCTGTAGATCAGGCAAGGGTGCCGCGCCACCTCGGCCGGTGCACGCGGTGCGGCGTGCTGCTTCAGGTAGGCCGGCGAAGCGACCAGCACCCACGGGTTCTGTGCGAGATAGCGCGCACCGAGCGACGAATCGGCGAGGCGCCCCATGCGGATCGCGACGTCGATGCCCTGCTCGACCAGGTTGACGTAGCGGTCGTCGAAGCTCAGGTCGATCGTGACCTCGGGGTGCTGGCGCATGAAGGCCAGCACCAGCGGCGTCAGCACGCGGCGGCCGAACGCGACCGAGGTGCTGATGCGCAGCTGCCCGCCGACGCGCGACTGCAGCAGCGAGGCGAGGTTGTCGGCCTCCTCGAGCTCGCGCTGGATGGTCTTGCACTTCTGGTAGTACAGCGCACCGATCTCGGTCGCGCTGACGCCGCGCGTGTTGCGGTTCAGCAGCCGCGCGCCGAGCCGTGCCTCGACCGCGGCGACGTGCTTGGTCGCGGTCGGCTGCGTCACGCCGAGATCGACCGAGGCCTTCGAGAAGCTGCCGGTTTCGACGATGCGGATGAAGAGCTGTACGCCGGTGATGCGGTCCATGCGGATGCTGCCTTGTTGCCTTGCCTGCCGGCGTTCGAGCAGGGTCTGTCTGAAAACGCCTACAACGGAGTCGCCTGCCGGCGCACGCCCGGCGCTGTCGTCAGGCGCGATCATCCACCAGAGCGCACTGCCGGCCCGATTCGGCGACGCTGGCACCCAGAGGAATGTGATGAAACCGACACCGCGCCTGCGCGATTGGCTGCAGCTTGTCAAGAAGGCGGGCATCGCCTGGAAGGATGACTACGCCCCCAGCATGGGCGCGGCGCTGTCGTACTACACCGTCTTCTCGCTCGCGCCGCTGCTGCTGATCGTCATCTCGGTGGCCGGGCTGATCTTCGGCGCGGACGCTGCGCGCGGCGAGATCTTCGGGGAGTTGAGCGGCATGATGGGCCCGCAGGCGGCCGCCGCCGTGGAAGGGATGCTCGCGAGCATCCGCAAGCCGGCCGACAGCATGACCGCGGCCGCGCTCGGCACGGGGGTCCTCCTGATCGGTGCAAGCACGGTCTTCGGCGAATTGCAGGACGCGCTCGACCGCATCTGGCGGGCGCCGGCGCGAACCCGGAGCGGCCTGTGGACAGTGCTGCGAACCCGGCTGCTCTCGTTCGGCATGATCCTCGGCGTGGCGTTCCTGCTGATGGTGTCGCTGGTCGCCGGCGCCGCGGTGGCGGCCCTCGGCAAGTGGTGGGGCGGCTTCTTCAGCGGTTGGGAGGTGGCGCTGCAGGTCATCAACGCGACGGTCGGGTTCGCGCTGTCGACCCTGATCTTCGCGATGATCTACAAGCTGATGCCGCGCGCCAAAGTGCGCTGGCGGGACGTGTGGATGGGCGCGTTAGTCACCTCGATCCTGTTCACGGTGGGGAAGCTTCTGATCGGCCTGTATATCGGCAAGACCGGCATCGCCTCGGGCTTCGGCGCGGCCGGTTCGATCGCGATCGTCTTCGTCTGGGTCTACTACTCGGCGCAGATCTTCCTGATGGGCGCGGAATTCACCTGGGTGTATGCCCGGACCTTCGGGTCGATGCGGGAATTGCCCCGCCCCGACATCGCCGAAGCGGTGGTTGCCCAGGTGCCGTCACGCACCGCGTTGCAGGCCGAGACGGCGCACGACCAGACCGTACCGGCCCGTGCGGTCGAATCCGTCGCAGAAGACGCGCCGGGGCGGACGCCGGCGCCCGGTACCTGGATACAGGCGCTCGCGGGCCTCACACTGCTGTTCGGCTTGCGATTTCTGGTGCCCCGGCTGCTGCGGCGGCTCTGACGATGTGGGCGTTCGGGTTCTCGTTCAACGCGGCTCGGCCCTGATGCGATAGAGAAAAGCCCGCAGCAGCCGAAAGGCGTCTGCGGGCCGGGTGGCGCGTCCGGCGCCGTTACTTGCCGTCTCGGTCGGAGTCGCCGGGCACGGCGCGTTCCACCTTGTCGCTCAGACGATGCCACGCGTCACGCGTCGCATGCTTCGCCTGGTCCCACTCCAGCCGGGACGTTCCGCGCGCCGTGTGCCAGTCGCGCGCCAGCTCGGGCGCGCGTCCGGGCAAGGTCGATCTCGGCGGGGGAGGTCTTGTCGTATGAGCTCATGAGCGTCTCCTTTGTGAACCGTCGAGCGATGGCCGATCGAGCGGGTTCGTTTGCCGTCTCGGCCGCTCCCGACATGAGAGGCGGCGACGTGTGCAGGAGGGTATCGACGCACGACCGACTCGCGTGCGCGATATCTCCCCGAACCGACGGCTGCCACTTCCCGTCCTCGGGTGGGACACGTCCGACAGAAGTCGGCCCGAGGGCGCGCATTCCGCGCGGGAATAGCACTTATTGGCGTGCGCCCTTGCCGGGCGCGCCGCGGATTCGGATGATGCGGCCATTGAAGCTCTGCTGGAGAACGACGATGGCACGCATGAAAGCCGTGATGGCGGCGCACCTGGTGATGGAGAAGGAAGGCGTGACGCAGGCCTTCGGCGTGCCGGGCGCCGCGATCAACCCGCTGTACTCGTGCCTGCGCGAGCGCGGCACGATCGCGCACGTGCTGGCGCGCCACGTCGAGGGCGCCTCGCACATGGCCGAGGGCTATACGCGGGCCAAGGCCGGCAACATCGGCGTGTGCATCGGCACCTCGGGCCCGGCCGGCACCGACATGATCACGGGCCTGTACTCGGCGATCGCCGACAGCATCCCGATCCTGTGCATCACCGGCCAGGCGCCGCGCGCACGGCTGTACAAAGAAGACTTCCAGGCGGTCGACATCGAATCGATCAGCAAGCCGGTGACGAAGTGGAGCGTCACGGTGCGCGAGCCGGCGCAGGTGCCGCGCGCGTTCCAGCAGGCCTTTCACCTGATGCGCTCGGGCCGACCCGGCCCGGTGCTGATCGACCTGCCGTTCGACGTGCAGATGGCCGAGATCGAGTTCGACATCGACACCTACGAGCCGCTGCCGGTCTACAAGCCGCAGGCCACGCGCAAGCAGATCGAGAAGGCGATCGCGATGCTGCAGGCCAGCGAGCGCCCGCTGATCGTCGCCGGCGGCGGCATCATCAATGCCGATGCGTCGGACCTGCTGCAAGAGTTCGCCGAGATCGCGAACGTGCCGGTGATTCCGACCTTGATGGGCTGGGGCACGATTCCCGACGACCACCCGCTGATGGCGGGCATGTGCGGGCTGCAGACCAGCCACCGCTACGGCAACGCGACGATGCTCGCATCGGACTTCGTGCTCGGCATCGGCAACCGCTGGGCGAACCGCCACACCGGCTCGCCCGAGGTCTACTGCAAGGGTCGAACGTTCGTCCACGTCGACATCGAGCCGACGCAGATAGGGCGCGTCTTCGCACCCGAGCTGGGCATCGTCTCCGACGCGAAGGCCGCGCTGCAGCTGTTCGTCGAGGTCGCCCGCGAGATGAAGGCGGCGGGCAAGCTCGAGGACCGCGGCGAGTGGGTCGCGCAATGCCGCGAGCGCAAGCGCACGATGCTGCGCAAGACGAATCTCGACACCGTGCCGATGAAGCCGCAACGCGTTTACCAGTGCATGAACAACAACTTCGAGCGCGGCACGACCTACATCAGCACGATCGGCCTCTCGCAGATCGCCGGCGCGCAGTTCCTGCACGTGTTCGGCCCGCGCCAGTGGATCAACTGCGGCCAGGCCGGCCCGCTGGGCTGGACCATCCCTGCCGCACTCGGCGTGCGCGTCGCCGACCCGACACGCAAGATCGTCGCGCTGTCGGGCGACTACGACTTCCAGTTCATGATCGAGGAGCTCGCGGTGGGCGCGCAGTTCAAGCTGCCCTACATCCACATGGTCGTGAACAACTCCTACCTCGGGCTGATCCGCCAGAGCCAGCGCGGCTTCAACATGGACTACTGCGTGCAGCTGGGCTTCGACAACATCAACGCGCCGCAGCTGGAAGGCTACGGCGTCGACCACGAGGCGGTCGTCAAGGGCCTGGGCTGCAAGTTCGTGCGCGTGCACCAGCAGTCCGAGATCAAGCCGGCGATCGAGCAGGCGCAAAGGTGGATGATCGAGTTCCAGGTGCCGGTCGTGATCGAGGTGATGCTCGAGCGCGTCACCAACATCTCGATGGGCACCGAGATCGACGCGATCAACGAGTTCGAGGAACTCGCGACCAGCCTTGCCGATGCGCCCACCGCGATCGGCCTGCTCGACTGAAGGAGAACATGACCATGCCGCGCTTCGCCGCCAACCTGACGATGCTCTTCAACGAGCTGCCGTTCCTCGATCGTTTCGAGGCCGCCGCCAAGGCCGGCTTCAAGGCCGTGGAGTTCCTGTTCCCGTACCCGTACCCGGTTGCGGAGATCAAAGACCGCCTGAGCGCGAACCGCCTCGAGCTGGTGCTGCACAACCTGCCGGCCGGCGACTGGGACGGCGGCGAACGCGGCATTGCCTGCCTGCCGGACCGCGTGGCCGAGTTCCGCGACAGCGTCGCGCTCGCGATCGAGTACGGGCGCGCGCTCGGCGTGCCGCGAATCAACTGCCTGGCCGGCAAGACGCCCGGCGGCGTCAGCGCCGAGGCCTTGCGCGACACCTTCGTCGCGAACCTGCGCTACGCCGCCGCGGAACTGCAGCGCGCGAACATCAAGCTGCTGATCGAGCCGATCAACACCTTCGACATTCCGGGCTTCTACCTGAACCGCACCGCGCAGGCGCTGTCCATCATCGACGAGGTCGGCTCGGCCAATCTGTTCGTGCAGTACGACATCTACCACGCGCAGCGCATGGAAGGTGAACTGATCGCGACGATGACGAAGCAGCTCGCGCGCATCGGCCACATCCAGCTCGCCGACAACCCCGGCCGCAACGAGCCGGGCACCGGCGAGATCAACTACGAGCGCGTGTTCGCCGCGCTCGACCAGATCGGCTACAAGGGCTGGATCGGCTGCGAGTACAAGCCCGCGGCCGGCACCGAGGCCGGCCTCGGCTGGCTCGAAGGCGCGCGCCGCGCGCAGGCCTGAACCGCATTCAACAGGAGAGCGACGAGATGACGAACACCCCGCGCAAGATCGGCTTCATCGGTCTGGGCATCATGGGCGCGCCGATGGCGGGCCACCTGATCAAGGCCGGCCACCAGTTGTTCGTGACGACGCGCGGCAAGCTGCGCGCCGAGATTGCCGAAAGCGGCGCGACCGTCTGCACCACGGCCAAGGGCGTGGCCGAGCGCGCCGACATCGTCTTCATCATGGTGCCCGACACGCCCGACGTGGCGAAGGTGCTGTTCGGCGACGACGGCGTCGCCGCGGGCCTTTCCAAGGGCAAGACGGTGGTCGACATGAGCTCGATCTCGCCGATCGAGACCAAGGCCTTCGCGCAGAAGATCAACGCGCTCGGTTGCGACTACCTCGACGCGCCGGTGTCGGGCGGCGAGGTCGGCGCCAGGGCCGGCTCGCTGACCATCATGGTCGGCGGCCCCGAAGCCGTATTCGAGCGCGTCAGGCCGCTGTTCGAGCTGATGGGCAAGAACATCACGCTGGTCGGCGCCAACGGCGACGGCCAGACCTGCAAGGTCGCGAACCAGATCATCGTCGCGCTCAACATCGCCGCGGTCGGCGAGGCGCTGGTGTTCGCGTCGAAGGCCGGCGCCGACCCGGCCAAGGTGCGGCAGGCGCTGATGGGCGGCTTCGCGGCCAGCCGCATCCTCGAGGTGCATGGCGAACGCATGATCAAGCGCACGTTCGCGCCGGGCTTCCGGATCGGGCTGCATCAGAAGGACCTGAGCCTGGCGCTGGCCGGCGCGCGCGCGCTCGGCGTCGCGCTGCCGCAGACGGCGGGTGCGGCGCAACTGATGCAGGCCTGCGCCGCCAACGGCGGGCAGGATCTCGACCACTCGGCGCTGGTGCAGGCGCTGGAGCTGATGGCCAATCACCCGGTCGCACCGGACCCCGCGAGCTGAAGGCTTGCCGGCATCGCGCCGGGATAATCGCGCCATGAACCTGCCTTCACCTCACGCCGACCCGCGCGGTTTTCTGCGCGCGCTGTTCGACGCGGCGGTCGCGCAGGCGGTGCCGGGGCCGGAGATCGCCGCGTTCCTGCCGAGCCCGCCGAAGGGCCGCACGCTGGTGCTCGGTGCCGGCAAGGCCGGCGGGGCGATGGCCGCCGCGGTCGATGCGGCGTGGCCGAAGAACGCGCCGATGTCGGGACTGGTCGTCACGCGCTACGACTATGTGCCGCCGGCCTACAAGGCCCTGCAACAACAGAGCGCGGGCCGCATCGAGGTTGTCGAGGGCGCGCACCCGGTGCCCGACGACGCCGGCCGCCGCGCCGCCAGGCGCATCGCCGAACTGACCCGCGGCCTCACGCAAGACGACCTCGTGCTGTGCCTGATCTCGGGCGGCGCGTCGTCGCTGCTGGCGATGCCGGCCGAGGGCCTCACGCTCGAAGAGAAGCAGGCGATCAACAAGGCACTGCTCCGGTCCGGTGCCGCGATCGACGAGATGAACTGCGTGCGCAAGCACCTGTCGGCGATCAAGGGCGGGCGGCTCGCGGCGATGTGTGCGCCGGCGCAGGTCGTGACCTTGCTGATCAGCGACGTGCCTGGCGATTCGCCCCAGGTCATCGGCAGCGGCCCGACCGTGCCCGACACGACGACCTGCGCCGACGCGCTGCGCATCCTCGCGCGCTACGCGATCGAACTGCCGGCCGCGGCGCGCGCCGGGCTGCAGAGCGGCGCCTTCGAGACGCCGAAGCCCGGCGACGCGCGCTTCGACGGCCACCGCGTCCACATGATCGCGACGCCGCAGCAGTCGCTGGCAGCCGCCGCCGCGCTCGCGCGTACGGCCGGCATCGGCGTGCACGTGCTGAGCGACGAGATGGAAGGCGAGTCGCGCGAGGTCGGCAAGGTGCACGCCGCACTGGCGCGCTACGTGGCTCGGCACGGCGCGCCGTTCGGCAAGCCCTGCGTGATCCTGTCGGGCGGCGAGACGACCGTCACCGTTAAGAGCACGGGCGAAGAGTCACAAGGTTCCGGGTCAAACCCGGGACGGGGCGGCCGCGCGACCGAGTTCCTGCTCGGCTGCGCGATCGCGCTGCAGGGCGAACCCGGCGTGCACGTGTTGGCCGCCGACACCGACGGCATCGACGGCCTCGAGGACAACGCCGGCGCGTTCGTCACGCCGAGCACGCTGGCGCGCGCGCAGGCCGCGGGGCTGAAGGCGCAGGACTTCCTGGACCGCAACGACGCCTACAACTTCTTCGCGCCGCTCGGCGACCTGATCGTGCCGGGGCCGACGTTCACGAACGTCAACGATTTTCGGGCGCTGCTGATCATGTGAAGCGCAGCGGCGACCGCTGGGCGCCAGGGCAGACCCGGACGATCGGTGCGGGTCGGTATCGCACGACAGCCGTTCCCTGAGCGACGGCTTCGGCTTCATCGCGACCCCGGCGGGTCGGTCCGGACGCGAGCAAACGACTAGCGTTGTCGGGCGGCGGTTTGCGACCCGTTGCAGATGTAGCCGACCCAGCAGAGCCGACATTCGTAGCGCCGCGAGCTGCTGCGTAGACGATCGCCAACGCCGTCTAGGGCGGCACATCCTCGCCGATCTTGCGCAGCAAGGTGCGAACCCGCTTCGCGTTCACGCCGAAATCGCTGCCGCCCACGCGCGATAGCGATCTGACGTCGACGACGCTCCCGTCGCCGGTCGGCCTGACGCGGACCACCACGTCGTCTTTGAATCCGAACAGCCAGGTCGTGTCGGTGGCTTCGACACGCAGGTCGCCAGGCGCCACGGACACGACCTTCCAGCCCATCGAGCGCACGGCCCGGGCGACGCGCTCGAAGGCATCGGCCGGGCTGGCGACGAGCTTCAGCGGCGTGATGTCGGGGTAGCCGCGTTTCTGCTCGATAGCGGTCTGCGGGCTGTAGTCGACGGCGTTTCGGGCGCCTGCTCGGAGCGGCAGCACGGCAACGAATTTCGGCGGGTCGGCGGTATCGGTGCTGATGTCGTGGATGTGCGGCAGCTTTTGCAGGCGCTCGTACAGCAGCGCCGGCGGAATCGCGACCAGGCCGTTGACGACGAGTGCGGCGATCGCCAGCGCACGACCCTGCCGACCACGCGCCAGAAGAAGAATGACCAGCGCGCAGATCGCGACTGCACCCCCGACGGCCGCGCCGATCGCAGCCCAACGGATCGTCTGCAGGCCCGCGCCCAGCGACAGGACCTGCATCCGGTAGCCCGGCCCGGCGGCAAGCGCACACGCGGCGCAGACCAGGCCGACGACCAGCGCGAGGAACGCCAACCGGCTACCCATTCCTGCCCGCTCGCCCGCGCCCGCGGCTTTCATTTGCCAGTGTCCCGTCGTGCCGTTCGCCAGGGGACATGGTGACAGGCCTTGCAAGCGCCTGCGCGCGCTCGGGCATTGCGGCGGCGTCGCACGGGCAAGGCGCGGACGCCGAACGCCGTCTCGATCCGCCCGGTAGACTGGGCCGCATCTCGTCGTCAACCCATCGGTCAGCCCCACCCATGCCCTCTTGGCGCCTGCGCACCCTTGCCCTATTCACGGCACTCGTCCAACCGGTTATCGCATCGGCGGCGCAGGAAACCCGCGCCTGGGCGACCATCGTCGCGCAGGCGAAGGGCCAGACGGTCTACTGGAATGCCTGGGGCGGCGACGAGCGCACCAACGCATTCATCGCGTGGACCGGCGACGCGGTGCGGCAGCGCTACGGCATCACGCTGCGGCAGGTCAAGCTGAAGGACACGGCGGAGGCCGTGAGCCGGGTGGTCGCCGAAAAGAGCGCCGGGCGCGACACCGGCGGCAGCGTCGACCTGATCTGGCTGAACGGCCCCAACTTCCTCGCGATGAAATCGCAGGGGCTGCTCTACGGGCCCTTCAGCGCCGCGCTGCCGAACTACGCCTACGTGGACACCCTCCACAAGCGCTCCAACGTCATCGACTTCACCGTCCCGGTCGACGGCCTGGCCGCGCCGTGGCGCCTCGCCCAGTTCGTCTACATGTACGACAGTGCGCGCCTGCGGCCGCCCGAGGTGCCCCGGTCGGCTGCCGAACTCCTGGCCTACGCGCGCCAGCATCCCGGCCGGGTCACGCACCCGACCGTGCGCAATTTCCTCGGCGCGACCTTCCTGAAGCAGGCCCTCTACGACCTCGTGCCCGACCCCGCGGTCCTGCAGCAGCCGGCCACCGACGCGTCGTTCAGCGCGGTGACGGCGCCGCTGTGGGCCTGGTACGACCAGCTCCGCCCGACGCTCTGGCGCGAGGGCCGCGAGTTTCCCGAATCGGGCCCGGCGCAGCGGCAGCTGATGAACGACGGCGCGATCGACATCCACATGTCGTTCGACCCGGCCGAGGCCGCGGTGTCGATCGCGAGCCAGTTGCTGCCCGCGTCGGTGCGCGTGTTCGTGATGGCCAGGGGCACGATCGGCAACACGAGTTTCGTCGCGATCCCGTACAACGCGGCGCACAAGGAAGCCGCGATGGTCGTTGCCGATTTCCTGCTCGAGCCCGCCACCCAGGCACGCGCCCAGGACCCGGCATGGGGCGGCAACCTGACCGTGCTCGACCTGGCCAAGGTGCCGGCGGCGCAGCGCGCGCTGTTCGCGCCGAAGCTCGTCATGCCGGGCCTGCCGACCCACGAGGAGCTCGGTGCGACCTTGCTGGAGCCGCATCCGAGCTGGATGACGCGCATCGCCGCCGAGTGGGAGCGTCGCTATTCGCGCTGACGTGCCGGTTCTCGCCGGGCGTTGGTCCTTCGCCTCCGGGCTGACGGTCCTCGTCTTCCTGTTGCCGGTCGTGGCCGGACTCATCGGCACCTTGCTGCCGGCCTTCGGCTACCTGCCCGCGATCGGCGGCGAGCAGTTCTCGCTCGCGCCGTGGCGGGCGCTGATCGAACCGCCCGGCGTGCTGACCTCGGTTCGCCTGAGCCTGCAGACCGGCGTGCTCGCGACCCTGCTCTCGCTCGCGATCGCGGCCGGCTTCTGCGCGCTGGTCGACGCCAGCCCGCTGTACCGGCGCGTGGCGGCGCTGGTCTCGCCGATGCTTGCCACGCCGCACGTCGCGGTGGCGGTCGGGCTCGCGTTCGTCATCGCACCCAGCGGCTGGCTGCTGCGGCTGGTGTCGCCCGCGCTCACCGGCTGGGACCGGCCGCCCGTCGATCTGGTCACGGTTCGCGACCCGCAGGGCCTGGCGATGGTGCTGGGCCTGCTGCTGAAGGAAGCGCCCTACCTGATCCTGATGATCACCGCGGCACTGCACCAGGTGCCGCATCGCGCGCTGGGCCGGGTCGGCGCGGCGCTCGGTTACCGCACGGCGGCAGCCTGGTTCAAGCTGGTCTTTCCGCTGGTCTACGCGCAGCTGCGGCTGCCGGTCTATGCGGTGCTGGCGTTCTCGCTCTCGACCGTCGAAGTCGGGCTGATCCTCGCGCCGAGCAACCCGCCGCCACTGGCGCTGCTGGCCGCAAGGGGGTTCGCCGACTACGACCTGCAGCGCTACTTCCCCGCCGCCGCGGCCGCGGTGCTGCAGGGCCTGCTGGTGCTCGGCGCGCTGGCGGTCTGGCGGCTCGGTGAATGGGGCCTGGTCATCGCCGGGCGGGCCTGGTGCGAACGCGGCCGGCGCGGCTGCGCGATCGTCCCCATCGCCAGCGCCTCGGCCGCGCTCGGGGCGCTCGGTCTCGTGCTCGGCGTCGCCACGCTGGCCGGCATGGCCGTCTGGTCGTTCGCACAGGATTGGCGGTTTCCCGACCTGCTGCCGCACACCTTCAACCTCGGCACCTGGGCCCGGCAGAGTCCGAGGGTCGCGCAAACCGTCTCGACCACCGTGAGCCTGGCGCTCGCGAGCGCGGGCGTCGCGGTGGCGCTCGCGATCGCCTGCCTCGAGAGCGAGACGCGGCGCGGCCGCACGCCGACGCACCGCGCGCTCTGGCTGCTCTACCTGCCGCTGCTCGTGCCGCAGATTGCCTTCCTGTACGGCTTCCAGGTGCTGCTGGTGAAGTTCGCGCTGGACGGCAGCTGGCTCGCGGTCGCCTGGGCGCACCTGGTGTTCGTGCTGCCGTATGCATTCCTGTCGCTCGCCGACCCGTGGCGCGCGCTCGACCCGCGCTATGCACGCTCGGCGGCGGCACTCGGCGCGTCGCCGCGGGCGGTGCTGTGGCGGGTGCGGCTGCCGATGCTGCTGAAGCCGGTGCTGCTGGCCTTCGCGGTCGGCTGCGCGGTCAGCGTCGGCCAGTACCTTCCGACACTGTTCGCCGGTGCCGGCCGCATCGCCACGCTGACGACCGAGGCGGTGACGCTTTCGTCCGGCGCCGACGCGCGGGTGATGGGTGTCTACACGATCCTGCAGGCCGCCATTCCGTTGCTGGCCTATGCGGCCGCGCGCATGCTGCCGAGGCTGCTGTACGCGCAACGACGGGGCATGGCATGACCATCCGGGAACCGACGCGCGGCGCACTCGGTCTGCGCGACATCCACATCGCACTCGCCGACCGCACGCTGATCGGGCCCTTGTCGATCGACATCGCACCCGGCGAGATCGTGACCGTGATGGGCGCGAGCGGCGCCGGCAAGTCGAGCCTGCTCGCGTTCATCGGCGGGTTCCTGGCCGCGCCTTTCGTCGCGCGCGGCGACGTGTTCATCGGCGCGCGGCTTTTGACCGGCCTGCCGCCGCACGAACGCGGCGCGGGCATCCTGTTCCAGGACGACCTGCTGTTCCCGCACCTGTCGGTCGCCGGCAACCTGCTGTTCGGCCTGACTGCGACGCTGCGTTCGCGCGCGGCCAGACAAGGCGTCGCCGCCCGCGCGCTCGACGACGCGGGGCTCGCCGGCTTCGGCGAGCGCGACCCGGCCACGCTCTCGGGCGGCCAGCGCGCGCGGGTCGCGTTGCTGCGCACGCTGCTCGCGCAGCCGCGCGTGCTGCTGCTCGACGAGCCCTTCGGCAAGCTCGACGCCGCACTCCGCGAAGACTTCCGGCGCTTCGTGTTCGAGCACGCGCGCCGGCTCGGGCTGCCGACGCTGATGGTGACCCACGACGCTGCCGACGCCGACGCCGCCGGCGGCCGCACGCTGGTGCTCGAATGACGCCCTCGCCCGCCGCGGCCTCATCATGCGGCCTGCCACCCGCCTGACCGCCATGCTCGATCGCCAGACCACCGCACTGATCCGACCCGCCATCGACGCGCTCGCGCGGGTGCTGGTTCGCGCCGGGGTCGGCGCCAATGCGCTGACCTTCACCGGCCTGGCCGTCGGATGGCTTGCCGCGGCGGCGATCGCAATGCAGGTGCCACTGGCCGGCGCGGTGCTGATCCTCGTCTCGCGCCTCTTCGACGGCCTGGACGGCGCGGTCGCACGGCAGACGACGCCCACCGACCGCGGCGGCTTCCTCGACATCAGCCTCGACTTCCTGTTCTACCCGGCCATCCCGCTCGCGTTCGCGATCGCCGACCCCGGACGCAACGCGCTGGCGGCCGCGATCCTGCTGGCCGCATTCGTCGGCACCGGCACCAGCTTTCTCGCGTTCGCGGTGATCGCGGCCAAGCGCGGGCTGACGAGCGCGGCCTACCCGAACAAGTCGTTCTACTTTCTCGGCGGCCTGACCGAGGCGACCGAGACGCTCGCGTTCTTCATCGCGATGTGCATCTGGCCCGCGCAGTTCCCGCTGCTGGCCGGCCTGTTCGCCGCGATGTGCGCGGTGACGATCGCGACGCGCGTGATCTGGGGCTGGCAGGCGTTTGCCCCGACCGGCGCCGAACGCCGCGACAAGCGTGAGAGCACGCGATGAAGATCGACAAGCGCTGGTGGATCCTGGGCGCGCTCGTGCTCGCGGCGGCCGCCTTCTTCGCGCTGGGCCTCGGACGCTACCTGAGCCTGGACTTCATCAAGAGCCAGCAAGGCGCACTGGAAACATGGCGCGCCGCGAACCCGCTGATGGCGGCATTGACCTTCTTCGCGGTGTACGTGGCCGTGACCGGCCTGTCGCTGCCCGGCGCGACCATCCTGACCCTCGCCGCGGGCGCGATCTTCGGCCTGGCGTGGGGGACGCTGATCGTCTCGTTCGCGGCGTCGATCGGGGCCACGCTGGCCTTTTTGATCTCGCGCCTCGTGCTGCGCGACTGGGTCCAGTCGAAGTTCGGCGACCGGCTGGCCGCAATCAACGAAGGCGTGCGCAAGGACGGCGGCTTCTACCTCTTCACGCTGCGCGTCGTTCCCGCCTTCCCGTTCTTCCTGATCAACCTGGCGATGGGCCTGACCCACATCGGCACGCTGACGTTCTACTGGGTCAGCCAGCTCGGCATGCTGCTCGGCACGGTCGTGTACGTCAACGCCGGCACGCAGCTCGCACGTATCGACAAGCTGGCCGACGTGGCCTCGCCCGGTTTGCTGATCTCGCTCGCACTGCTGGGCGTGGTGCCGCTGATCGCGAAGAAGCTCGTCGACGCCTTCAAGGGCCGAAAGCCCACGCGGCGCTGGAAGAAGCCGGCGCGCTTCGACCGCAATCTCGTGGTGATCGGGGCCGGCTCGGCAGGCCTGGTCAGCGCCTACATCGCCGCCGCGGTGAAGGCCAGGGTCACGCTGGTCGAACGCGATCGCCCCGGCGGCGATTGCCTCTACACCGGCTGCGTGCCGTCGAAGGCGCTGATCCGTTCGGCGCGGCTGCTGTCGGACATCGCCCGCGCGCACGAGTTCGGGCTGCGCGGCGCCCGCGCCGAAGCCGACTTCGCCGCGGTGATGGCCCGCGTGCAGCGCGTGGTGCACGAGATCGAGCCGCACGACTCGGTCGAGCGCTACACGGGCCTGGGCGTCGACATGCTGAAGGGCGAGGCGCGCATCGTCTCGCCGTGGCAGGTCGATATCGCCCTGCCCGACGGCGGCGTGCAGCGGCTCACGACACGCGCCATCGTGATCGCCACCGGTGCGGCGCCGGTGCTGCCCGACATCCCCGGCATCGAAGGCACGGGCTACGTCACCTCGGAGACGATCTGGGCCTGGCGCACGCTGCCGCAGCGCCTGCTCGTGCTCGGCGGCGGGCCGATCGGTTCGGAGCTGGCGCAGGCGTTCGCGCGGCTGGGCTCTAAGGTGACCCTGCTGGAGATGGGCCCGCGCATCCTGCCGCGCGAAGACGAGGACGTGGCAGCACTCGTCGCGCAGCAGTTCGTCGCTGAGGGCGTGGACTTGCGGGTCGACCACCGCGCCTTGCGCTTCGAGAGCGTCGACGGCGAGCAGCAGCTCGTCGCGGAGCACCGGGGCCGTGACGTGCGCATCGCCTTCGACGCGCTGCTGGTCGCGGTCGGGCGGGCCGCGCGGCTGCAGGGCTTCGGGCTGGAAGAGCTGGGCGTCGAATGCGGCAAGACCGTCGCGACCAACGCGTTCCTGCAGACGACCTTCCCGAACATCTACGCGGCCGGCGACGTGGCCGGCCCCTACCAGTTCACCCACACCGCCTCGCACCAGGCCTGGTACGCAGCCGTCAACGCGCTGTTCGATCCGTTCAAGAAATTCCGTGTCGACTACCGGGTGATCCCGTCGGCGACCTTCGTCGAACCCGAGGTCGCGCGTGTCGGGCTGAACGAGCAGGAGGCGCGCGAGATGAAGCTGCCGGTCGAGGTCGCGACCTATCACTTGGCGGACCTCGATCGCGCGATCGCCGACGGCGCGACGCGCGGCTTCGTCAAGGTGCTGACGGCCCCGGGCAAGGACAGGATCCTGGGCGTGACCATCGTCGGCGAGCACGCCGCCGACCTTCTCGCCGAGTACGTGCTCGCGATGAAGCACGGCATCGGCCTGAACAAGATTCTCGGCACCATCCACACCTACCCGACGATGGCCGAGGCCAACAAGTCGGCGGCCGGCGCCTGGAAGCTCGCGCACCAGCCGAAGGGCCTGCTGGCGTTCGCCGAGCGCTTCCATGCGTGGCGGCGCGGATGAGCGGTGCGGCGCGTGCGTGACGTGGTTGACGTTCCTGCACGGCTGCTGCTGCTCGGTGGCGGGCATGCGCACCTGAGCCTGCTGCAGCGGCTGCGCAGCGAGGCGCCGAAGGGCTGGCAGGTCACGCTGGTCTCGCCGCACCCGCGGCAGATCTATTCGGGCATGCTGCCGGGCTGGGTCGCCGGTCACTACGCGCTCGCCGACTGCGCGATCTCGCTGGCCGGCCTGTGCGAGCGCGCGGGCATCGCGTTCGCGCAGACTGCCGCGACCGCGCTGGACCTCGAACACAACGAGGTGCCGTGCGCCGATGGCGAACGCCGGCGCTTCGATCTCGTGTCGATCGACACCGGCCCGGAACCCGCACTGTTCGCACTGCCCGGGGCCACCGAGCACGCGCTGCCGGTGCGTCCGATCGAGGGGTTCATCGCGGGGTGGCCGGGCATCGTTCGTCGCTGGAACGAGCGCGGTGATCCGTTCGAGGTCGCGGTCGTCGGCAGCGGTGCAGCGGCTGTCGAACTCGCGTTCGCGATCCGGTTCCGGGCCAGGCGCGAGGACGCGGCCGGCGTGCGCGTCAGCCTGGTGGGGCGCGACGCCGAGCCGCTCGTCGGCACAGCGGGCAGCGTGGGCCGCCGCGTGCTGCGCCTGCTGCAGGCGCGCGGCATGCATTGGCGCGGGGACAGCACGGCAGCGCAGATCCTGCCCGGTTCCATCCGGTTCGAACGCGGCGCGGCCCTGCCCTTCGACGCCTGCCTGGTCGCGACCGGCGCCGCGGCACCGCACTGGCCGCGCGCGGCGGGCCTCGCGACCGACGACGCGGGCTTCATCCGCGTCGACCGCACGCTGCGCAGCGTCTCTCACCCGCAGGTGTTCGCCGCCGGCGATGTGGCCGCGTATGCCGATGCCCGGCCGAAATCCGGCGTATTCGCGGTGCGCGCCGGCGCGGCGCTGGCCGGCAACATCCTCGCGGCCTGCAACGGCGCGGCGCTGACCGAGTGGCGCCCACAGCGGCGGTCGCTGTACCTCGTCAGCACCGGCGACTGCCGCGCCATCGCCTCGTGGGGCGAATGGAGCGCCTCGGGCCGCTGGGTGTGGACCTGGAAGGACTGGATCGACCGCCGATTCGTGCAGCGTTATCGGGATTGACCGCCGCTCAGGGCGCAGCCGCCAGCGCCGCGCGCACGGCCTCGATGCGCTTGCGGTTCACCCCGATGTCGCCCTTGCCGACACGGGACGCCGAGCGCACCCGGATCACGCGTGCCGTGGGGTCGTACCAGAACTCCACGTCGTCGACGAACTTCATCAGCGTGGTCGTGTATTGCGCGTACAGGTAGTCGGGGTTGTTCTTGACGATTTTCGCGCCGTCCATCGCGGCGACCACGCCCCTGATCTTCGCGATGGTGGCGGGCCCGTCGCCGCGCAACGGCAATGGCGCGATGTCCGAATACTGGCGCTGCGGGTGATCCGGGTACAGCCCAGCCTGGCTCGTCACGCTGTTGTCGGTGTTCGAGGGCGGCTTGAGCCTGCCGTCCCGCACGCCCAGGTCGTTCGGTGCGGTGCTCTGGAACAGCCCTGCCTGGCCCGTACCGATGGCGCCGAGCACGACAACGATCAGGAGGATCAATATCCACTTCAGGATCAGCATCGCACGCCCTCGGGTTGAAGAGCACCCAGTATCGCCAGTTTGCGAGCAACACGAGAGCAGGCGGATGCCCTGTGGGAGAAGATGAAGCGCCTCAGAATCAACAGCGCCGGTGCTGATGTCACCTGAGCCACGAGCACTCGTATCCGACGCCCGCTGACCGGAACTATGGCGAACGGCCGCTTTGTGCCCACTGCCTTTACCCTAAAAACGTGAGTTACCCGGTCGGCGTAGGACCGACCAGCACCGGTAAAGGCGGCCCGACGCCGACGATCCGGTCGCAGATGTAGCGCAGCAAGGCGGCCCAGCGGTCGATCGAGGGGAACTGCTCCGCAGTACGAGCC